>JARRRG010000636.1:0-3569 GCA_037380965.1 Deltaproteobacteria bacterium | reverse complement strand
GCCGAGGCGATGTACACCAAACTCGACAAGCCCCGTGTATCGCCCCACCAGCCGGTCGAATCCGTTGTTGAAAGCCCGGAAGAAAATGTTGGGCTGGCCGTGACGCGGGCGAACGATGAGTGCACACAGAGCGGGGCTCAGCGTCAAGGCATTGAGCGCGCTGAAAAACGTCGAAGCGGCGATAGTCACGGAAAATTGCCGGTAGAGCTGGCCGGTGATGCCTCCCATGAACGCCGCGGGTACGAACACGGCCATGAGGACCAGCGTAATTCCCATAACGGCTCCGCTGATCTCTTGCATGGCACGCAGCGCAGCGTCTTTGGGAGAGAGACCGAATTCGCTCATGTTGCGTTCAACGTTTTCCACCACCACGATGGCATCGTCCACCACGATCCCGATGGCCAGAACCAGGCCGAAGAGCGTTATCATGTTCAAGGAGAAACCGAATGCCGCCATAACCGAGAAGGTGCCGATGATGGCCACCGGAATGGTCACCGCGGGAATCAGTGTGGCACGCCAGTCCTGAAGGAAGATGAACACCACGATGAACACGAGCACAAATGCAATCAAGAGGGTCTCGACCACCTCCTTGATCGAGGCTCGCACAAAATCGGACGTGTCGTACACCACCCGATAGTCAAGTCCCTGGGGGAATCGCTTCTTCAGGTCCTCCATGGTCTTCCGCACCGTGTCCGCGACCTGCAAAGCGTTTGACCCGGGCTCCTGGTACACGAGGATCGTGGCGGCCGGGGCACCATTGAGATAGGAGAATGTGTCGTACTTCTTCCCGCCCAGGTCCACGCTCGCGACATCTTTGACCCGTGTGACTCGATTACCCTTCTCCGCCTTGATAATGATGTCCCCAAACTGCGCGACGTCACTCAACCGCCCAAGGGTGTTCACGGGAAGCTGGAAGTCCTGACCTGCAGGGGCAGGAGATTGGCCGATCTGTCCTGCGGCTACCTGGATGTTTTGATTCTTGATCGCGTTTACCACGTCGGTGGTGGTAATCCTCCGGTACTCGAGCTTGTTCGGATCGAGCCACACGCGCATCCCATAGTCTTTGGACGGAAAGACCTCGACGTCGCCAACGCCGTTGATGCGAGAGAGTTGGTCCTTGATGTGAATGGTGATGTAATTTGTCAGGTACAGGTCGTCGTAACGCTTATCGGGGGAGTAGACAGAGACCACGTTGACCAGCGTGGTGGAAGCCTTCTTGGTGTTAACGCTCTCACGCTGGACCTCAATGGGCAGTTGCGACATGGCCCAGGACACACGGTTCTGGACAAGCACCGACGCCATATCGACATCCGTTCCAAGAGCGAACGTGATCTTCAGCGTATAGGATCCGTCACTGGCGCTGGTGCTGCTCATGTAGAGCATATTCTCTACACCGTTGACCTGCTGCTCAATCGGCTGCGCCACGGTGTCCGCAACGACCTGCGGGTCGGCCCCAGGATAATTCGCGGTCACCTGAACCATCGGAGGGGTAATCTCGGGGTATTGGGCTACGGGAAGAGTGAAGAGCGATACGCCCCCCGCGAGCACAATGAGGATCGCGAGTACTGACGCGAAAATGGGCCGATTGATGAAGAAGGCACTGAACATCGTTCGGCCTCGCCTACTGAGCCTTGGGATTTTTCTTTGCGGACGCTGAAGACGCCATGGTTTTGCGATTCGGTTTCACTTCCCCACCCGGTCTGGCGCGTTGCAAACCATTGACGATGACCCACTCCTTATCGGTCAACCCTTTGCGGATAACCCTCATTCGGTCCACTCGTTGGGCCGCGGTGACTTGCCGCTTCTCCACCACGTTCTTCTTGTTGACCAACAAGACGTACTTTCCGGCCTGGTCGGACTGGACCGCTACGTCAGGGACGAGCAAGGATTTTTGGGTGCTCACCGGTATGCGAATACGCACGAACATGCCCTGTAATATTAATCCATCCGGATTTGGGAAGATCGCACGAATTTGGATCGTGCCCGTGTTGGGATCCACCTGCGTATTCGCGTAGTCTATGTACCCTTTGTGCGGGTATCCATCCTCGTCGGCAAGACCGAGATACGCGGGAGTCGATTTTTGCTTCCCTGCTCCTATGGCTGGTGAATTTTGGGATCTCTTGAAGTACTTCCGCATGATAGGAAGAAACGATCGCTCACTGAGATTGAAATACGCGTACACGGACCTGTCGTCGACCATCGTGGTAAGCAGCGTCTTGTTCTGGGCTCCCACGAGATTGCCGACGTCGACGAGGTTTCGGCTCACCCGACCGTCAATCGGAGCGATAACCTTGGTGTAACTCAGGTTGAGCTTTGCAGTATCCAAATTGGCCTGGGCAATCCCCACCTGCGCTCTCGCCATGTCCCGCTTGGCAGTGGCCTCATCCATTTTCAACTCGCTTATGGCCGCCTTGCTCAGAAGATACTGGGCTTTCTTCCACTCGAATCTTCACCGATTCGAGCGCGGCAACCGTCCCCGTAGCTTCCAAATAGTTCGTCACCTCCCGTTTCACCGGTTGACTGACCGTGACATCCGGCGGAGGTGGAGGTACGAACTTGTTGGAGTCCCGCCCGCATCCCAGCAGGGCCAGGGAGGCCGTCAAAAACACTATGAGTTGAACGTGACGAGCGCCGCTACGCATCGACAAACTCCTGGAGGGACAAAGGTGCCCCTTCTCTCGGGACGTCTCAGTTATGAGCTGTAAATAAGGCCAGTTGCGTCTCACTTTGGATTGTCACGCCCGAGCTTGCCTGTGAGGAGGCGTACTAAGTGGGCTTTTTCGCACGGAGGAGTCTAATTCGGGCTGAGTCATTCGTCAAGGAATATTGCCCAACCTTCCTTTGATACGAGGTTTTTTCGTGTGGCGTAGACCGTCACCCTGTCTCGCCATCAGGGGAACGCGACGATCCATTGGAGCCCGCGGCTCCCTGAACCTCGAGCAGGGTGCCTTCATAGCGATTGCCGGGGGGACCTGCCTTTGCCACGTGACAAGCTGATTCTCGATTTGGTAGACTTTTCTCTGCTCCTCTCCCCGTTCCGGCCGCGCTCCCGCGTGATAGCTTCCGCGGACGCGAGTGAGCGGTCGGTGGGGGTGGGACCTCGTCTCTCGGTAGCTTGTATGGTGAAATGAGGAAGATATGGAGATTGTCGGCGTTATCGAAAAAGGTGCGGGCCAGGGCGCATATTTCACCAGTTTGGACTGGGTTGTCGATCAGCTCGAGCACGCGGTTGGTTTCAAGCCCTTTCCCGGCACGCTTAATGTGCGGATTGCCGATGAGGACCTTTCCAAACTTGACGCTTTTATCGAGCACCGGGATTGCGAGCTTGTTCCGGACAACCCGCAATTCTGCTCCGCGGGCCTCAAGAAGGTCCGGATAAACGGAATTCCCGCGGCCCTGATTTTGCCGAGTGAGGACGTGCGGATCCACGGCAAGGAGATCGTCGAGATTGTGGCCGACCGCCACATCAAAGACGCGCTCGGCCTCGATGACGGGGACCAGGTGATCATAACCGATGTTGACCTCACTGCCTGATCATGAAGAGGGCATGCTCCGCTACAGGAGTCGAG
>JARRRG010000635.1:0-2626 GCA_037380965.1 Deltaproteobacteria bacterium | reverse complement strand
ACGTCAGAGGCGAACATTTTCGCCATTGCGGCCTCCTTTTCGAAGGGAAGCCCACGATCCTCCCGGAGCGCAGCCCGCCAGATCAGCAGCTCGGCCGCATCAAGCTGCGTTGCCATGTCGGCCAGCTTCCACTGAACAGCCTGAAATTCGGAGATGGGACGCTCGAACTGTTCGCGGCTCTTCGCATACTCGATGGATTCCTCGAGGATGGCCCGCCCGATGCCAAGGGCCTGCGCGGCTATACTGATTCGGCCGCTGTCGAGCGTCTGCAGCATCTGTTTCAAGCCGGAGCCGGGTTGACCCAGGATATTCTCCTTCGGAATCCGAGCGTCTTCGAAAATCATTTCCGCGGTACCGGACGCGTTGATACCCAACTTTTCTTCCACTCGGCCCAGCTTGAATCCGGGCGTCTCACGGAGATCGCAGACAAATTGACTGATCCCCTTGTAGCCTTTGGACCGGTCGGTTGTAGCCGCAAACACACAGTAATCTGCTATATTGCCACTGGTGATGAACTTCTTCTCTCCGTTTACCACCCATGAATCGCCGTCGAGACGCGCCGATGTCCTCACTGCGCCGGCATCGCTGCCCGCGTTGGCTTCGGTCAGCGCGTAACAACCCACGGACTTGCCGGAGGCTGCCGGAACGAGGTATTTCTTTTTTTGCTCTTCGTTTCCGAAGGTCAGCATGGGATAGCAGTAGAGCGAATTATGTGCCGCGACGATGGTGCCGGTACCCCCACAGCATCGTGAGATTTCTCGCACCACCTGCGTGTAGGAAACGTAATCCATCCCGCCTCCCCCGTACTCCGTCGGCACGGCGACTCCCATGACGCCCATCTCTCCCAGCTCCTTGAGCACCTCGGGAGAGTGGGTATGCTCTCTATCCAGACGGTCTGCAATCGGTTTCAGCTCGTTCTCGGCAAACTTCCGGACCATATCCCGAACCATCTTTTGTTCGTCGGTCAACAAGTAATCCATATGCCTCTCCTCGGTGGAAGACTGCTCCTCCGTGTGCTGGAGGGGGCCATGCAAGACAACCCCAAAAAGAATCGCCTTATTGGTAGAAGTCGTGAGCATGATTGTCAATACCAAATAGACCGCCGCGCATGCCGCGCGGAGCCCCGTCCATTGTCGAAGCTGCCTCACAACCGAGGTGAACCCGGCACCGATACGCGCAGAGCGAGGCTCCAGAGCGGGGTTTGCACTGCACCGCGGTAGTCCGGGGGTCAACACCGAGAAATGAGCACCCCCTGACGTCCGATGGAAGAAACGTGCCCCAATCGCGTCTCCGGACGCCGGCCCAAAACAGCGCTTGGAGATTTTCTGTTGAAAGCCGAGACGCGGGAGTGTTAGATTCCACTGATGAAAAAATGTGCGGGAATCCTGCTCAGAGCGGCTATTATCGTGGTCGTTGCCTCGTCTATCGGCATCGCGGTAAACCTTGTCTCGCCCCAAGCCATCCCCTGGGTGTACACGCGTCCCAAGGAAATCGTGGCCGCAGGCGTGGCTATTCCCATTATCAGCGAAAACAAAGCTCATGAGCTCCTTGATAATGGAAGGACAATCTTCATCGACGCGCGTCACCAAGCAGATTTTACCGAAGGCCATGTCAAAGGTGCCTTCTCATTGCCGGCCCCGGAAAAAGAAGACCGGTTCGTTGAGCTCCAGGCCATGCTCCCTGAGGAATCACGCGTTATTGTCTATTGTGGAGGTCCTGAGTGTGAGATGGCGGACAAGGTGGCCGGGTTCCTGGCTCAACTGGGGTACAAGAAGGTGGAGATTATGAGGGAGGGTTTTTCGGCTTGGAAAAAGGCCGGTTACCCAGTGGAAAGTGATGTGAAGTAGGATCGACTCCTCTTCGTGTACAGAAAAGAGTCGGGACGATGCAAACCGTCCTCCATGCACAATCCCGGTGCATCCGAAAGGAGACCTTATGGCCGACCGATACCAGCAATTCCTGGGGACCAACCCGGGGATCTTTGTCGAACTGATCGATGACTCGAGCTCGCCCTACCTTGTCAAGACTGAAGAAGGCTTCGAGTTTTCGATCAGTGCCGAAGATTTCAAGAATTATTACAGGAAGGAAGGGGATGCGACTCCACAACGGTGGAGCCATCTGATAACCGATCGTGAGAGGGGGACGGTAGACTCAGGAACAATGATCCGGGTTCTCGAGGTCGTAAATTCTTTTTCCGAGTCTCTTGGAGACTTTGAAAAAGCGCGATCCTTTTTAAGGGATGCCCTCGCGGTTCTGGACGACGCGTCCCAATCGCGTTCAGAGGACCTCCGAGGTCGTCTGAGAGAGCTGGGCTGGGACACGGATACGTTGAGCGAACAGAATCTCTCGCGCGTGCACGAGATCCCCGAAGAGATCCGTGAGCTTCTTCTCAGCGATGCGTGCGCGGTCATCCCATTCGTCGACGTGCCATCGGAGGCAGCCTCTGCCAAGACCGGCGTCGAGGCCTCGCCTGACCGCGCAGGAGGGGATGGTGCACGTCAGCGACCCGTAAAAGCCGATGTCCGGAAAGAGACGGCCGTCAAGCGGTCGAGTGCACGAATGAAAAACGTTGAGCTCTCCGTTGAGAAGGAGATTCTTACCGTCACCGTGGACCTTTCAAAGGAAT
>JARRRG010000634.1:2639-4190 GCA_037380965.1 Deltaproteobacteria bacterium | reverse complement strand
CTCCCATTTATATGTTCAAAAATCGCGCGAAACTCCGCCCCCCTTCGTGTACCGATAAAACGCGCCCCGAGATATGCCCAGAAGACGGGCCGCCTTGGTCTTGCTCCCGCCCGTTCGACGGAGAGCCTCCTCACAGATCGAGCGCCGGAATTCATCGGCAACATCGTGGAGGGATCTCCTCGCGGGGAATCGGACCTTATGGGTCCACCCGTCCCCGATCCAGTCCTGCAGCGGCATGCCGAGCTCGAGGGAACCGCCGTCCCAGAGCATCAGGGCCCGTTCGAGCACATTTCGAAGCTCTCGGACATTTCCCGGCCAATGGTATTGAGAGAGGGCATCGATTGCGAACGCATCGAGCACCGGCACGTCCGAGCGTTGCATTTCGGCAGCCAGCGTGGACATGATCTCGTCAGCAATGAGGGGGAGGTCCTCTCTTCGCTCTCTCAGGGGAGGAACCCGTATCATGAAAACATTGAGACGGTAGTACAGCGCTGAGAGGAAGCGTCCTTCGACGACCTCCCTTTGAAGGTCCCGGTGCGTAGCCGCGATGATTCGCGCGTCAACGCGAACACTCCGTTCACCTCCTACCCGGAGGAATGACTTGGTGTCGAGAAACGTGAGGAGCTTGGACTGGAGGGAAAGGGCCAACTCTCCGATCTCATTGAGTAACAGCGTACCCCCTTCAGCGAGTTGCAGGAGGCCTCTCTTCGCGCCCCGTGCCCCGGTGAAAGCCCCGGGCTCATGTCCGAAGAGCTCGGACTCTGCCAGTTCCTTGGCCACCGCGGCGCAGTTTATGGCGAAGAAGGGTCCATTTGCCCGCGGGGAATGATCGTGGATCCATCGGGCCAGATAGTCTTTTCCACAGCCACTCTCTCCGAGGAGGAGGACGATACTGTCCGTCGGCGCAGCGTAACTGGCGTCCCTCAGCGTTGCCTGCATCGCCTCCGAGGGATAGTTCCTCCGCGCCAGTACTGTGGCGGCCGTAGCGGCCTGTTTTCGCTCGGTAATATTGCGAACCACCGCACACATTCCGGCAATATCGCCGGCCGCGTCCTTGAGGGGGACCCTGATGCCGTGGAATGCCGTGGGTTGCCCTTTTATTGGCGTGACGTATTCTTCTTCGACCGTCTCGCCCGCGAGCACGCGAAGATCGACCATCTTTATCCGTTTGGCCGCCTCTTCCTCCATGAAATCTTCAGCTCGCAACCCTATAATATCAGCGGCTTTTCGTCCATGGAGCTTTTCCATGGCAGGATTTACCATCGTATACCTGCGGGAGCGGTCTTTGGTGAAGATCAGGTCACGGGCGTTTTCGAAAATGGCCCGAAAACGTTCCTCAGTTTCGCGCAGGGCTTCTCGGGCACGATTATGGTCCCTGATTTCCCTCATTAACTTCTCATTTTCCGCTGACAGTTGCTCAGTCCGTTCCGCCACCTCTCGTTCCAATTCAGCCCGTGCCAGCTTCACCCGTGAGAACTCGGAGATGTCCCGAACCATCATCTCGACCGCCCAGGACCCATGATAGAGCAGGGGAGTGGTGGCCACCTCGAT
>JARRRG010000634.1:0-2631 GCA_037380965.1 Deltaproteobacteria bacterium | reverse complement strand
GCCACCTCGATTTCCACCAGGGTCTTATCAGGCCGCACGATTCGGGCTTCTATGACCGGACCGGGCTTGCCCTCTTCCAGGCTCACGGTCATGCGGGAAGTGACCGTTTCCCGGTACGTGGGCTCCAGGAAATCCACAACTCTCCTGCCGGTCAGCTCGTCGCGGCTGTTCACACCCAAAATTCTCGCCATAGCCGGGTTCGCAAAAGCGAATCGTTCCTCGACCAACACACACATACCGTCCGGCGATCGATCCACCATTTGCCGGTAGAAAGCCTTGCCTTCTTCCAGCAACCGCATCTCCTGCTCGAGACCGGACTTGGACGATTCCAGCTCGGATATCTGCGCGCGGAGCTCTGCCAACTCACCTTTCAGTGCCTCATGGGCCTGTCCCTGATTCTCCATGTACCTTCCCGGTCACTTTCTTCATCGGCGGCAAGATCTTAAACTAATTGACCATTCCTCTTCAGTCATTCTACTGACCGAGAAGGGAGGGGTCAAACAAAATAGCGTGTGCGGCCTGCGGTGAACTCTTGAAACCAATCATGGTGGCGATGAGTGGGGCCGTGCCTCACAAAGCCCTCATCATTGAGCCGCATCATGCAGTGACGTGAGACCGGCGGGTGTACGACCCCGAAGCTCTATCAGCCGGCTGCAGAAGATGCGACAAAAAGGGCCGAGCCAAGCAGACCGGGAAAGACAAAGGCCCTGCTTTCACAGGGCCCTGTCGCTTGAGAGAGCCGCTCGAGTCCACGTGTGGTGAACCGGCGATCCGCGCCTCTCGAATCGTCGTTTTCCCTTTCGAATCAGGACACTCGACCGTACCGCTCATCCGGAACGGGCATACAACGTGGAGGAGTGTGACCCGACTCTGAGACCTTCCTCATTCAGCGCTCATCTCTTATTCCATGGCGGAGCAAGCAGCAGTTTTGCCGTGGCTATGTCCGGCGGCCAGATGATCTGCTGTTTGCCGTTCTGCCACTGTCGCAGTCCATATACGACAACCGCTGTGTTATTGGGTCTGAATTTCACCGGTCCCTTGACCGTCATCATGTTCGTGGCGGCCAGTGCATTTCTTATTTTTTCGCGGTCCAGGGAACCGGCTTTCTTGATCGCCGCGGCCAGAATTTGGACCGCAGCGTACGCGGGACCGACCGGATTGCCAATGGATTTGACTTCCGGGTGCTGGGCACGATAATCCTTTTTGAGTTTATCGTTGCCGGGGAACGGCATCTTCTCGTCCCAGTTGCCATCGGAAATGATGTAGTTTGCATCCTTTCCCAGGGCTTGCCAGTATGTCCAGAAGTCGGCGCCCCTCACGAAGCAGGTCACTTTGGGCGCATACGCGAGTTCTTTCATTTGCTTTATGAGACCGATGGACTGAGGGGGCGTAGGCACGGAGAACAGGGCGTCCGCGCCTGCAGATTTGGCCGCCAATATCATCGAAGAGAAATCCTTTGTGCCGGGCGCGTACTTCAGGGTCATCAACTTGTACCCTCGTTCTTTGGCCAGCTTTTGCAGGTGTTTCCCGCATTCCAGTCCCCAGTCGGTCTGCAGCTCGAAGTCCGCTATTTTCTTCGGTCTCTTATCTTTGGGAATAGAATCCAGGACATCCACAAACGCTTTGGCCTGCGCGCTGGACATGCCGAACGGCACGAAAGAATACTTGAAGCCACTTCGTATCGGAGCTTCAACCGCAATGGTTATCCCAACCCACGGAACCTTGTTTTTTTCCGCAATGGACATGCCGGCCACGTTGAGCAAAGAGGAAAAACCGCCGAGGTACGCAACGACCTTGTCGACGGAATACAACTTTTCTAGTCTGGACGCGGTCTTCACAGGATCCGACTCGTCATCCAACACTATGAGTTTAATGGGGAGCTTCTTGTTAAACTCCTTGACGAAAATCCCACCGTTGTCGTTGATGTGTTTGACCGCCAATTCGTAACCGGCTTTCACATCTTTACCGCCTCCCGCCATTCTCCCCGTCAATGGAACAACGGCTCCGATCTTGATGGCAGCGGGCGCAGCAGCATTCACCGACCATGCCGAGAAGCCGAGAATCATCAAGACAGCCAGCCCGACACTGAGTGTGAGTCTAACCGTATGCTTCATGTTGTTCTCCTCCCTTTCCTCTGATAGTTGAACGGCACAGCAGCCGAAGCGGTTTGCTCCTTGATACCGCCGGCCGCTGCACATGATTGTGACCCCGTTGAGACGTGGGTGCGCTGAGGCCCGGAGAATATTGAGTCCGGTCGTCCACGAGTCTGGCACGATCGAACGCCGGATCTGAAAGTGATCAGGTGTATCCTTACCTCTGCCAAGTGCTGAGAGTCACCATGGTCTCTTCTTGTTCCGATCCGGCGCGGCATCATCCGCCGGAAGCGCTCCGATAGGCGTAAAATCGGTCCATCAGGCCGGTAAGACCCCTGGGGAAGAAGAGCACGATCAAAATGAATACCGCTCCGAAAATGATCATGCTGAGCTGGCCCATGCTCAAGGCAAAGATCTCCCGGAGTATCACGTAGCATACGGCTCCGAGCAACGGTCCGACTACCGTGCCCGCTCCTCCGATGAACGTGATGAGCAGAGGGTCAAAAGACCACCACAGCTCGAATGGAACATACCGGTA
>JARRRG010000633.1:0-3597 GCA_037380965.1 Deltaproteobacteria bacterium | reverse complement strand
TCGACGCACTCGCCGCACTCCGTGCACACATCCTCGTCGGTCTCCCGGATGAAATAGGTGGCCATGATCAGATCTCGCGGGATCTTTCTTCTCCTGATGTTTCCCACGTTCCAGCAGGCACAGCCGCAACAGTTGCAATTATGCTTGATTTCGCCCTCACTGTTGTCCCCAAAGTGCACCAGGCCGGCCTCTTCGGTCATTTTAATAATGTCGAGCGCTTCCTGCTTCGTAATTTCTCTGGCCAACCCGTGGTCGATGACGTATCGGGCCATTTCGTCAAACTTCAGGCAGACTTCGGTGGGATGCTCGCAGCCTTTTCCGGCTAATCGGTACGCCACCCGGCAGGGACAATGTGCCACGGCGATAAGCTGGGCGTTCTCTATCACCGGCTCCATCAGGTGAAGGGGATAGACAGCCTGCAATTCGGGGGTCAGAGATTGGCCGACGGGAATGTACCGGAACGCCTTGGTCTCGGCCGCGTAGGCTTCGGCCGTCACATGTCGGTTAAAGTATTTGGCTATCATTCCAGCCATCTTTCGGCCGTGAGGCGTATCCTCGCCGCTCCAAAAGAAACTCTGGGGAAATCCGAATCCTACTTGATGCAATGCATACCCGTCTTGGCCGTCCTTTGTCTTGGCGGAAAACAACAACTTCTTTTCTGTGAGGCGCTCAAGTATTTCCGCTAATTCCGGCTTCGAAAGTTCAACATGTTCCAGGATCTCATCAATACCGGCGACTTCCAAAGGAACGATCCCGGTTGGAACGGCCAATGCAATTTCGGCTTCCAATGGAATATAGTTCTCCTTTAATATTTCGACAAGAGCCTCAGTCACCGGATACCCCATCCCGAGGTGATGGAGATGATCGGCCAGGCGCCAATAGACATCTTGATCAGCCACGATTCCTTCTCCTCACGTTTCATTTTCCCACTTCGCCGTGGCCGGCATGACACGCAATAGTGTCGGTACGGTTGACCTCTCTCATCAATGCCGAAACGTGCGTAGCGTACAGCAAATCTCTGGTGTCGCACATAACGATTCTGGACTCCGGGACCGCACATGTCCAGTCTTTTTTGTGCATGAGAGGAAGTGCAGAAGTGGCCCCGGATGCTGTCCAATCAGCGACCGGTCTGTCTAGGCAAAATGGAAAAGAGCTTGACGCGGTTGCTCTCCGCGACATACAAGAATGGCAACCATATCGACGAAAGGCTGACTCATGAGGTACCTGGCAGTGGTTTCCGCAGCGAGTTTTGTCTGTCTCGCGATGGTTTTCAGCGCGACCGGACTGTGTCAAGTGCACGATTCCGCGTTTCGAAAACAACGGATCGAGGGTGACCGGCTTCTGCAGCGAGTGCCGACTCGCCCGGTGGTTGGTGAGATCACCGATGATGTCCGGAAGAAGCGCAAGATGCAGATTGAACAGCAGTTGAAGCGATTGAAACGGCAAGTCGATCTGTTGACGCTGAACGAGCAGATTCAGGATCTCAATGCAGAGAAGCGAAAGTTGCAGTTCGAGCAGAGGAAGCGCCAGGCGGAGGAGCAGGCCCTCTCGTACGCAATTGATCAACAGATTCAGGTACTCAATCAAAAGAAACGTCAGCTCCAAACCGAACAGAGGAAACGCCAGAGCAAGGACCGGGCAGCGATGTTGGCCCTGGACCGGAAGATTCAAGAGCTCAATAACAAGCGGCGCAAGGTCCAAGCACACCAGAGAAAGGAACAACTCGAGGACCAAATCCGGTCGCTGACCCGGGAACTGGAGGATCTGAGTCGGGACAAGGGATCGGGACCAGAGGGCAGCGCTACCTCTGAGTAATCATCCGCGAGATCTCGCTGAGCGCCCTTCCTCACCAGTCAACACGTTCGTGTCCGGGATTCTCCCGAAAAAATTGCAATCCCCGATAAGCGGAGTCGTTGAGTCCCCGGCCGCATCCTTCGTTCATAGGGTAGCCGAGTTTTCTCTCGCGGTTGGTGCGCACGTGACCACTGAACAGATTGTCTTGAGCAATCGCGTTCCGCAGGGAGGGTCTTGTCGATTCACTATCTCCTCGTGACGCTCTGTGAAGAGATTATAGTAACGTAACCTATGATAACTCATTGTGATTTTTTTAGCTGAATCGGGTGTTCGAGGAATTTATCTCACCAGGCATTTAACAGGGAGAGTTCGCGGTCGTCTTTTTGATAAGAGTAGGAAGGAGGAAAAGCCACACGCCTGAGGCGATCAGGTGGGAAGTTGTGCCCGAGTCCGAGCGATGGGCCGTGTTTCCGGGAGCAGATCCGGACGAACGCTCCGATGTGGCTGATAGGATATGCAGTTGGGGGTTCATGCCAGGGAGAGGGAGAAATGAAAACACGAGTGAAAGGTGTCGTGGTCGGGATTGCGCTCCTCGTGCTGAGTTTCGCGTGTTCGAGCACGGTCTTTGCCGTCGAACCGGCCTGGGGAGACACGGTCGGGCCGGTATCCGCGGTGGTGGGGCGAACCGACACGGAGCAAGGCTTGGCCGTGCGCGCGGGGCCGTCTCCTGAACACGTTGATTACCTCGAACCTCGGGGCGGTACCGCCGAGGTCATCAGTGTGGACAAACCCGTCGGCTGTCTCAACATCAGGAGCGGGCCCGGTTCATCCTACCGCGCTGTGGGTTGCGCCCCGCTTGGCGAAAAGCTCGAACTCACCGGCATATGGAGTGAAAACAACTGGGCCGAGCTCACTCAACCGGTAGGGGCATGGGTCTTTGCCGGACAGATCCGCAGTGGCTTGGAACCGGCCTATCCCCCGGACACCCGAGTGGCTCGGGGACCCATTTACGAGGAAGAGCCTCTTCCCTACTATGACTTTGATGAGCCCAGCGTGGCGTACAACTATATCTACCGGTATCCTCCTCTTTACTGGACCGATCGATACTTCGGGCTCGATCTCCTCGACGGATTTTGGCCGTTCCCCTACTACGGGTACTGGCCGAACCGCTACTACAGTTACTGGCCTCATCGGTACAGAGGATACCGGTATTGGGGCAAGAGACACCCCAAATATGGAGTCCGGATAGGCGGAAAAAGGCACGGCCGCAGATTCGGATGGTACGGTCGTCACCCAAAGAGATATTCCACGCGTGGCCACAGGACCTATAAAAGGCACCGGTCAAGGTCGTCGTGGACGCGGGTTCGCAGTCAGTGGCCGAAGCCGCGGCCTGCGAATATCCCCGCGTGGGGTATCGGGGAGGTCCGGGCGAGGATTCAGCATCGGATCGACCCCGCGTAGGGGGAGGGGGGCTGCGATCCGGGCCGGCAACTTCGGTAGGAGGACATGTGCGGCGAGGGGCCGAAAAGCACGTATCGGGGCATTCAGAGGACGTTCCAGTCGTAGACACGGATTCCGGTCCAGGGGCTTCCGTGGAGGTGGCTCCCGCGGCGGCTTCAGGGGACGCCGGGGAAGAAGATGAGGTGAGTCACGAAACGCGAAGTGGCTCACATTGCCGTGCCCGTTTCCCGTTCGTACACGCGGTATGCGGTTGAGCCACGAACCGAGATCGCAAAAACAGTGACAGATGAGCGGCCCGTGCCGCATTTTTCCGCGAATGCCCATTCAGATGGTCAGGTCCGA
>JARRRG010000632.1:0-6321 GCA_037380965.1 Deltaproteobacteria bacterium | reverse complement strand
TCTCTCAGAGCAGCGCATCGAAGGGTACCGCCATTTCATGAACAAAATTTGGAACGCGGCCCGGTTTGCCCTGCCCTATCTCGATGGAACCACCAGGGGATCGTCTCCAACGAGTTTCCACTCGTTTTCGCTGCCCGAACGCTGGATACTGTCACGGTTAAACACGACCATCAAAGAGGTGCGCGAGGCATTGGAGTCCTATCGCTTTAATGATGCGGCCCAAGTCCTTTATCACTTCACCTGGCACGAATTCTGCGACTGGTATATCGAGCAGGCCAAAATCCCCCTGGGTGGAAACGATCCGGAGTCTGCCGAGCGCGCCGCGGTTTTGCTTCGACACGTGCTCGACTCCATTGTCCGACTCCTTCATCCCTTCATTCCCTTCATCACCGAGGAGATTGCTTCCAGGATCCCGGACAATGGCGATACCGTAATGAAAGGGCCTTTCCCAACTTTTGACGAGTCAAAGGTGGACTCGGATGCTGAAAGAGAGATGGGGATGCTCATGGACGTGATTACCTCAGTGCGCAACATCAGGGCCGACATGAACATTCCCCCGTCAAAGAAGCTGCCGGTAGTGGTGCTTCCCTCGACACGGGAGGACGCGGAGCTCCTTCTGTCCAACAGCGCGACGGTCCTGTTCCTGGGACGAATAAGTGAATTGAAGGTCGAAGAGCCAGGCCGTGAGATTCAACCGCCTCGAATGGCCGCAACCGCAGTGGTCGGCGAGGTGCGCGTCTTTGTGCCCCTCGAGGGAGTGGTGGACCCGGACGCAGAGAGTGCAAGGCTCGAGAAGGAACTGGCAAAGATCGAAAAAGAACTGTCGGCCGTCACCAAGAAACTCTCCAAGGCGGACTTCCTCTCCAAAGCGAAGTCCGAAGCAGTGGAGAAGCAACAGAAGAGAAGCTCGGAGCTTACTGCAAAATCGGAAGGACTGAAGGATAGCCTTGAACGCATCAGGAAACTGGTCCAAGCGTAAGCTGCACGTGATTGACTGAACCTGAAAAGGTCTCATTTACAAGGTGGACAGCGGCCTGGGCCGCGGATTATTGCGGGCGCGAACGACATGGAGGGACGTCTGATCATCGTTGAGGAGGCGGAATCAACCCAGGACTTGGCCAGAGACATGGCTGAACAGGGAGAATCAGATGGACTGGCCATTATGGCTCTTCACCAGACGAGGGGAAGAGGACGGCTCGGTCGATCCTGGATTTCACCTCCCGGCAAGAACTTGGCCTTGTCATTGATCCTCCGTCCGGACCTCGCACCCGCGCAAGGGGTACTTCTGGGACTTCTCAGCTCCATCGCAGCTGCTGCCACCATTGAGGATCGGGGAGTCCCCGCGGCCGAGCTCAGATGGCCTAACGATGTTCTCGTACGAGGTCGGAAAATTGCCGGAATCCTCCCGGAGGCGCGAATACAAGGGCCTGTGCTCGAATATGTGATCATCGGGATTGGCATGAATGTGAACACGGAGATCTCTGATTTTCCCGCCGAGCTGAGGTCTTTCGTCACCTCGCTGTTCATATGCACCGGGACCAAATGGGGTATTGAGGAGATTGCCCGATCGTTTCTCGAACACATGGAGACTCTGTCTCGACGGGTAGAATCCGAGGGATGCGCGTTCATCCCCCCACTCTGGGAGAATCGATGGGCTCATCGGGGCCGAGTTCTGCGGCGCGATGGCTTAACCGGACGGGCCGAAGGTCTGGACTCGGACGGCGCGCTGCTTTTAAGAACGGATGACGGCAGCCTGGTGCGCGTCACTTCCGGAGAGCCGGTGCCGCTTGATGTCCATGATTCAGGCTAGTGGGCTGCCGCCGGGGAATCCTGCGATTCTCTGTTCATGTCAAGAATTCGATCATGGCAAGGGATCAGATGGGCGTTACGAGATCTATTTGCAGGAGTCCCGCATTCCTGGTCGTGCTTGTGCTCCTCGCCTGTGTGGGTGTGAGCTCCTGGGCCATGGTTTCCCGGCTAACACCCCTGGCAGAGGCTATGCTCGACCGGGTCGCGGCCGGTTACGACGAATACTTGCCCGAAATCACCATACGCAACGGCAAGGCAAGCATCCGGGAAAAGCAGCCGTTTTTCGTCCATGCTCTCACGAGTGACCAGGGCGTGGTCGTGATTGACACGAGGGCCGGCAAGCAGTCCCAGGCGCTGCAGTACCTCAAGGGCGCTCGAAACGGCGCGGTGCTGACACGGGACAGGCTCTTTTTGAAGAACCCCAACCAGATCCGAATCCTGCCACTGGCCCATGTGCCGAACATGGTCCTCAGCTCCCGGGATCTCATGGAAATGAAACGAGAATATTTCCCCCTGATCCTGCGTATCGGAGCAATACTGGTGGTGATTTACTTTCTCATCGCGAAGCTTTTGCAGGTCCTGGTACTGGCGCTTATACCGTATTTGGGCGCGCGGCTCTCTTCGGTCGTGGTAAGTTATTACGTACTTTACCTATTCATTCTCCTGGTCGCGGTGATCGATTTGGTCAAGACGTCTCCCCGCGCGATTCAACCGAATTCACCCATAAGTCCGTGAGAGCGAACAATCCATGGAATTCTTTCTCTGCGTTTTCGGAATGGTGCTCGTTGTCGAAGGACTGCCCTACTTCGGCTTTCCCGACAAAATGAAGACCTTGATGAAAGTTATGCGTCAACAGGATGACGCAACCTTGCGGATAATGGGTGGCTCATTGATGCTGCTGGGACTGATTATCCTTTTCCTGGCTCGCACTGTCCTGGGGCAGGGATGAATCGAGCGCGTCCGCATCAAACAACAGCCCATGCCATGACAGAGAGCACAATTCCTCCTGAATGCCGTCTTTCCACGTACGATTTTGAACTGCCGCGGGACCTCATTGCCCAGCAACCGGCCGAATACCGGGACGAGTCCCGCCTGATGGTGCTCCACCGCAGGAGCGGTGATATCAGCCACCACAAGTTCAAAGAGCTGCCGTCCCTACTCCTGCCGTCAGACCTCCTCGTGCTCAATGAAACGAAGGTGATACCTGTGCTCCTCGTCGGTCGCAAGGAGAGTGGGGGCAGAGTGGAGCTCCTGGTGCTGGACC
Organism: Deltaproteobacteria bacterium; assembly: GCA_037380965.1. GTDB lineage: Bacteria > Desulfobacterota > Desulfomonilia > Desulfomonilales > Desulfomonilaceae > JARRRG01. Next base: position 3,248 of record JARRRG010000632.1, on the reverse strand, counting down.
CTGCCGAGCTCCCTGCTCGCCCTACTTCAGAGACTTCGACCGAGCGGGTCTGCCTGATCCGCTCCAGCAAGCCGCTGCGGCCCGGCGCTCAGGTTCACATCGATGGAGGTCCTGCCGTCGAGTCCCTGGAGACGGTTTCCCCCGGTCGGTCACGGATTCGATTTCCCGTAAGGGAAGCCGATCTTTTGGGTTTTCTTGATACGTACGGCCGTCCCCCTCTTCCTCCCTATATCCGAGCCGACGAGGCGAACATTGAACGGGATCGTGACCGGTACCAAACCGTTTACGCGAGAATTGCCGGGTCGGTGGCTGCCCCCACGGCCGGCCTACACTTCACCGACGATCTGCTTGGAGCGCTGGAGAGACAGGGGACCGAAACGGCCAGGATTTTGCTCCACGTGGGACCTGCGACCTTCACCCCCGTCAGAGCCGAAGACATCCGGTTCCATCGCATGGAATCGGAATTTTATGAAATCTCGGAGGAAACCGGCCGGCAGATCCGTGAGGCGCATCGGGCGCGCCGACGTATTATTGCGGTTGGCACCACCTGCGTACGGGCCCTGGAAGCCGCGGCCACCTCAACAGGGACGGTGAGATCCGGTGCGGGAAAAACCAACCTGTTTCTCCGTCCGGGGCATGATACCGCTTCTACAGCTACGGCGATGCGTGTTTGATCTTTGATTAAGGGGCCCGATGTCCCGCCGACAAAAGGCGGGACCCCCTCCGGGGCAACGGGAAGGAAAAAAGTCGGCTGGCGTATCGGGTAGGTATATATGGTAGGACTGATGCAGGTGGGGAACTTCTAATAGGATAGGATGTACTTGTCAAGTCTTTTTTCATAAAAAAGACTCATCCTGTTGGGACAACTAGGTCATAAAGATATCCGCGTCAAAGAAACTGTCATCTTCAATCCCTATAAGAATTTATCAATCTGATACCTCCAGACAATTTTTTCAACTTATACATTAATAAATTACCTCAATGATTTGACATCATAGCATATTTGATGTATCTTCTCCAAGAACGGCGTCCTGCCGATCTAGAGCATCGTGCAAAAAGGAGACTCCGATGAGGCGATCCTTCTTCATCGTCATTGCCGCGATTGGACTGCTGATCGCAGTGCCGCTTGTATCCCTGGCAGGAGCGGAGCAATCGGCATCCCAATTCCAGGAATTCGACGCGAGCGTCGGCCAACCGGGTGCGGTGAAAGACAATCCGTCCCCCGTTAGCGACACGAATGGCAAGGCCCTGCCGGCCACACCGACTGCTTCCACTGCAGCGGCCGGACAGGCTGCTCCCACGCCCAAGCCTGAGGTTGCGCGCTCCGCTCATGAAGCAGCAAAGGCTCCCCAGGGGCTCGGTTCGACTCTCCGAAACATTATCTCCTATCTCAGGCCGAGTCAGGCGGAGCTCGACAGCGTGCTCCAAGACCAGATTTCTCCGCGCGACCGGGCGGATAGCCGTCCCGGGCCCCATTGGAAAATGAGGCCAAAATAGCCAGTATATTGACAGGGTGAGCGTTTTGCCTGTAAGTGTAATCTTGCGGTTAAGCAAAAAACCACCGTGATCTTTGTGGCTGAAGAACCCACTCCAAGGTGGGGCACGGTAAGGTCGCGCGTACCGGCATGGTGGTTGCAACGCCCTTGACATCGGAATTCAGGTGTGCTCTCACTGTGCCACGGCAATTGAGCAGTATTGATCATTGGGTGAAAGCGCGATGGCACGTCGACGGGATGCTTTCAAGACCGTCCGGTTGATCATCAGGGGCGCGGAATTGCTGTTGCCAACTGTGATCACCACAATTCTGTTCTGAGTCCCACGAGGAGGTTCCGCCTGGGGGAAGCCGTCTCCTATGCAAAGATCGGGGCGGTGAGTGCCGCGACTGCACTGGGCATGATCCTGTGCCTGGAACTTCTTTTTCCCTCGATCTTGCCTGGGGAGTACGCTCAAATTAGGGAGCTTTCAAAGGGATTTCACCGGGCTTCCAGAGATGATCTGCGGTGGTTCTCGGTTGTATTCACCAGTCGACCCCACACGCATTTCCAGACCGCGAGCCACCGGACGGATCGCCGTCCGAATAAGCATACGTGGCACGTGCCGGGAGAAGAATCTGAGTATTATGGATATGAGCCGAATGGGAAATTTAAGTATCTGAACATCATCTTCTGGAATGCGCACGGGTATTTTGACCGGGACTACGATTATCGAAAGCCCCCGGGCGTTTATCGAATTGTTTTCATTGGTGATTCCTACGTTGAAGCGTTGCAGGTCCCCCTGAGGCGAAGCTTTCACAAACTACTCGAGACATCTCTGAACCAGCGAGGTGCGCGACGGACGGGACCGGCAAGAAAGTTTGAGGTTATCGCGCTCGGGCATTCGGGAACCGGGCAAGAGCAAAACCTCAAGAGCTTGAAAAAAGAGGCCACCCTTTATCACCCGGATCTCGTTGCCTTTACGTTGTGCAGCAATGATTTCTGCGATGATGACGCGGCGTTGAGGAGGGAGCGCAACCTCGCCACCGGTGAAATTTCCCCTGAGTTCCGCGGACTGGTTCGTCACGGTTATTTGATGCTGGCATTTGCGTTGCGTCGTTTCAACGAGATCGAGATGAATCGGTACAAGATCTCTCCGGAGCTGCTGCAATGGTCGGCCGAGGATGTCCCTCGCGTTGAGGAGGCCTGGCATGCCACTCTCGAGCGCGTTCGGGCCGGCCGTGATTTTTGCAGGTCCCGCGGCATCGAATTCGTGCTCGTGTATCTCGGCTCCGAACTTGAAGTGAAATATGCCCTCGACCCGCAAGGCGCCGTCGCTGAGCTGGGGAGCATGCATTCCCTTTCCCGGAATCTCTCCTGGGACATGGCAAAATCTCTCAGCCGCGTTACCCGCTATTGTCGGAAGCATAATATTCACGTGATCTCGCTTCTGGAACCCCTCGTCGTTGCTCAGCGGCAGACGGGGAAACAGGTTTTTGGCGACCATTACACCATGTTCGCTCACAAGGTGGTGGCCAAAAGCCTCTCAACCGCCCTGACGCCTACCCTGTTGACGGATCTCCCCCACAAGGCCTCCGCGAGAAAATGAAGCCGTTATTGGATGTCGCTCTGGGTTGCCGATACTGAGTGGCACGCCGACTGGGACTGACTGAATAACCTATCGTTAAATTAGTTAGTTAACAAACAGTCTAATTCGCGGGGCCCCCGTTCGGCCGGATAGTGTCATCGAAGGTGGCCCGACCTGCCCTAGGGGGG
>JARRRG010000631.1:0-2640 GCA_037380965.1 Deltaproteobacteria bacterium | reverse complement strand
GGAAGATCGGTTTGAAAGTCCGAGACAGCTTCTTGCAGCTCTCGAAGAGCTCAGAGAATCGCTCGACAGCCCAGGAGGAATAGCGTCGAAACGGGCGGGATTGCTCCAAAGGCTGGGGCTCACCCGCACGCCTTGAAACTCCGCGCGGATTGCCCTGCAGCCAGACATTCTCCGGCGCCGCCTCCAATGCCATTCCAAAGCTGACACGCGACACGTCTGAGAACGTTGGATCCATCCCTTCGAAAAGATCTTCATCACGCGTCGAACCTCGACCGGCCCCGAGTCCGTTCACCCTCGCGGTGCACGCGGTGTCCGGGTAAAGGAGCCTACCGGGGGCCTCGCGGCGCCGGGGCGGATATCTTAAACTAGATTATTGACTTATGGAGTTAGGTTCTGTAAAATATTAGCGATCTCGTGTAATGCGAGACGATTTCTCAGGCGGAGGAGTTTCCATGTCCCGACTGCGCCGTCATCTGACCAGGTTTATCGCCATCATGATCATCTTCGGGTGGGTCTCCTATCCCGGATGGTATTACGAATACTATTTCGACTGGCCCGAGAAATACGCCTATCCCGCGAGCTTTTCAAATTGCTCCGACCCACCCTGGGGCTTCTGGTTCTGGTAGGAACCCGGTTGGGGTGGCAACGTTTCCCGAGAGCCGGATGCAAGCCTGCACTCATTTGGCGTGAGCCGAATACTCTATCCCTTCTGAATCGGCAACTTCTCGCGTCGACGGGGATTGTCCGAAACAGTCCGCCTTCCAGATCATGCCGGCCCGGCCGCGTTCAGTGCGGCCGGCATCCCGGCGGCATCGCGCGAAGACGGTGACGCGGGTTCCCGGGAGCACCGCGGTCGAGGCGCTTTCCTTCGAGATCAGCGAATCCCATCCCGATGCTGCTCCGGACGACTCCGGCCTGTGGCCCGTGTTCGTGGGTCATCCATTCAGGCTACCCCGATCGACCGACGCGTGTAACCTTTTCCAAGCGTCCCTCGTCTTAAGAGAAAATCACTAAAAAAGGAGGGATTGACCTATGGACGAGCGGACACGCATACTGGTAAGCTTGGGTGCAGCGACTGCCGCGAACTGTGTATCCTGCTTCGATCACTATTTCGAGAGAGCCGAAGCCGTGGGATTGCCGTCCGAAGAGATCAAGGAGGTCGCGGAAATTGCCGACCAGGTAAAGCGGGGAGCCCATATCACCACGAGGAACGCGGTCGGCAACAGGATCGCGCAGGGTACGGGGACAACAGCAGACTGCTGTGCCACAGCAGGCGGATCATGCTGCGAGTGAGCCTCCGGGAGATCAAGATGGATTTTTGGGAGATCTACGATCAGTACTACCCTCGGGTGAGAAGCTTCATCATCTCCCTTGTGAGGGACGAATGGGTGGCGGACGACCTGAGCCAGGAGACGTTTGCGAGAGTCCAGGCGAGTTTGACGAGCTTGAGGGACCCGACAAGGGTCTCCTCGTGGATATTTCGCATCGCATACAATCTGTGCCAGGACCATTTTCGGTCCGTAAAGGCATCCACACGTGCCGAATCGGGAGACCGGACCGCGACGGAACCTCCCGGACAGCCGACTGTCCACCAGGCATTGGAGCAGCACCAGATGGGACAATGTGTTCAGGCTCAGATCGATCTGCTGCCTGAATCGCTTCGGACGGTCATCATCCTGTTCGACCTCATGGAGCTCAGCCATCAGGAGATCGCGGAAATCCTCGAGATCAGTGTCGAGAACGCCAAGGTGAGACTTCATCGGGCCCGAAAACAACTTCGAGCCATCCTTGAGGAGAAGTGCACGTTCGAGGTGGATGAGCGGAACGTGCTGGTCTGCGAACCGAATTGTAGCGAGAGGAAATGAGGTTTTCCGTGTGCCTCATTGCCGGGGGGACCGATCGATCTCTTGCTGCGTACCGGCCGAACATGCGGGGCCGGAGTCCGAGCGTCCGGCACCGCGCGACGTGACGGAGCTGCGTAAAGGCTCCTGAGACCGGGGCCCCTGTTCACGCGAGAAAGGGTGGTGCTCCATGCTGCTCACAGGCTATTGCAAGCATATATTTCGGCCCGAGTGCAACCCGCGGTTCCAGTCCGTGCACTGCGTCGCGGAGCTGGAGGATGATGTGAGCGAGGCTCTCCCTTATCTCAACGCGGTTTTGGGTGGGTTCGAGTACATAGTGGATCCGCCGTCTGTTACGTTCAAGGCCTACGGTAAGCTGATAACCGTGTATGGGACGCGCATCGCAATCAACGCATTGAACGACGAAGCCGAAGCGGAAACGATACTGAGGTGGCTCAAGAAAGAGATCAACGAAGCATGGGAAAACCGGGAACGTATCGAGCCGCGCTTTCAGGGCCAATCAACACCTCAGTTCCTCGAAATTCTCAAACTCCTGCCAAGAACGAATTGTGGCGTGTGCGGGGAGCCTACCTGCACGGTGTTTGCTCTCAGGATGTCTGAGCGCGCCAAAGACCCTGAAGACTGCCCTCCCCTCGATGCGGGAAACAGCGCCAGGCTCACCGAATATCTGTCGCGATTAGAGGTCGAGTCGTAATACGAGCTCGATCGCACGCAGCCGCACAGCTCAACGAGGTGAAAAGTCACGCACGGGCCGGATCGGTCACACGATCCTGTGAAC
>JARRRG010000630.1:0-2650 GCA_037380965.1 Deltaproteobacteria bacterium | reverse complement strand
AGGTGAGTCACATGAGAGGCTCCGAGATAATGAGAAACAGGAGGTTCAGTGCGGCTTTTTTTGCAAGTTTTTGTTGCGGCTCTTTTAGCCGGGGGATGTATCAGCTACGGGTGGGCTACTGAAAAATTGATCGTTGGATGGGTCGAGAAGGCTTTGATCCGACCGGGCCACGTGATCCTGGACGCCAAGGTCGACACGGGTGCGGACAATACGTCTCTGGACGCGCGGAACATTACGACCATTGATAGAGGCGGCAAGAAGTTCGTCCGTTTTGAAGTGGACAACCGTCGCGGAGACGTCATCACCCTCGAACGGGAACAGATGGGGATCGAGGTGGTGCCGCGCCACGACGGTCGTGATCAGGAACGGCCGCTCGTAACGTTGGAAATCTGCCTAGGCCTCGAGTGCAGGCGCACGGTCGTGAACCTGGTGGATAGATCGCGCTTCAAGTATCCGCTTCTGGTGGGTCGAAGCTTTTTGCTGGATCGAGCAATCGTGGACCCGCTAAGAACGTACCTGACCCAACCTATGTCCGCGGACTCGTCAAAACCATGATCCGAGCAGGCTCCTCTTGCTGAAGAGAGCAGGCACGACCGAGACAGGTTGAGCGGGAATCCGTGCTCCGGACCGGACGCACGGGCATGTGTCCTGACAGGTTGTCGGACGCGGCCTACGCGTGAAGGGAGTTTCTCGTTCCGGTCAGGCGGGACGCGGTTCCGCGAGCGAACGAGCGCATTGCAGCGATTGCGGAAAGCCTGCGCCCGGGGAGCACTCGATGGGATGGCCCGATCCGAACTCTCCGTTGGGGAAGGAGGGCAGGGTGGATCGCTTTACTCGAATATTATCGCCAAAAGACCCTAAGCACCATTCCGGTGGAGGAACATGAGACTTCTCATTTGGCTGCTTTTCTCGTCAACCGCCATTGTCCTCGCTGCTTCGACAATGTCGGCCGATGACAGGCAGGTGGTAGGCTTATTGGAAAAAGTACGGATTTCCCCCGGAGATCTCGTGGTCATTGCCAAACTTGACACGGGCGCGGATCACTCCTCCTTGCACGCCGTCAACATAGAGCGATTCGTGCGTGGCGGAGAAAAGTGGGTACGGTTCTCGGTGGTGAACTATAAAGGACAAAACGTGACGCTCGAAAGAAAAGTGGTTCGTGAGTCACGGATTAAGCGGCACAAGAGACGTGCCCCACCGCGTCCTGTCGTCAAAATGGGTCTGTGTCTCGGGAACGTGTACCGGCGGGCGCTGGTCAACCTCGTCGATCGGAGCCGCTTCAGGTGTCGCATGATTATCGGGAGGAGCTTTATGGGCGATCGGCTCCTGGTGGACCCGTCGAAGAAATTCACGGTGGAGCCAACGTGCCGCCATGATGCAGAACAGTAGCGGAGACCTGCACGAACAGCGGAGCGCAGTGAAAGGCAATCGGCATCTTCTGAAATTCAGGAATTATTTTTTTCACGCAGCGCAAATTTCTTGATCTTGCCGGTGGACGTCTTGGGCAGTGCGCAGAATTCCACCTGTCTCGGCGCCTTGAAATGGGCCATCCTTTCCCTGCAGAAGCGGATGATCTCGTTGGCGTCAGGGTTCCTGCCCGGTTTGGGAGTGACAAAGGCCTTGACCACCTCTCCCCATTTCGGGTCGGGTATGCCGATCACCGCGGCCTCCTGAACGTCAGGGTGCTGGAAGATCACGCTTTCCACTTCAACGGTTGAAATATTCTCGCCTCCGCTGATGATGATATCTTTCATACGGTCCTGTATCTTCACGTATCCGTCCGGATGAACCACGGCCAGATCTCCGCTGTGGAACCAGCCCCCTCGAAACGCTTCTTCGGTTGCATCAGGCTGTTTGTAGTATCCGAGCATGACATTATTGCCGCGCATGACTATTTCGCCAATGGTCGTGCCGTCCCGTGGAACCGGCTCCATGGTCTGCGGATCCACAACGTCCATATGCATGGCAGTGAGATAGGCTACGCCCTGTCGCGCCTTGAGCTGCGCCCTTTCATCCGCGGACAAACGGTCCCACTTATCCCCCCGCCAGGTGCAAATGCTGTGCGGGCCGTACACTTCGGTGAGTCCGTACACGTGAGTTACTCTCGCGCCCATGGCTTCAATGTCTTTGATAACCTTGGGAGCCGGCGGAGCCGCGGCGGTCACCACATTGAGTTGCCGATTGGCACGAAAGCTCCCCGCGTCGGGATGGTTGATCATTGAGATCAACACTGTGGGAGCACCGCACATGTGAGAGACATTCTCTTGCTGGACGAGTCTGAAAATCTGTTCGACTTCGACCCGTCGAAGGCACACCTGGAGCCCTCCCACCGCGACGACGGTCCATGGAAAACACCACCCGTTGCAGTGAAACATGGGAAGCGTCCAAAGATAGACCGAGCGGGAATCCATCCCCAGTTCGAGCGCCTCTCCCAGGGCATTGAGGTATGCTCCCCGGTGATGAACCATGACGCCCTTGGGATTCCCTGTGGTGCCGCTGGTATAATTAATGGAAGCAACATCGTACTCGTCTTCAATCGCCCATGGTACCTCTTCACCGGAAGAGGCTCCCAGGAACGCTTCGTACTCCATTCCGTCAAGCGGCGTGTCATCGTTCACGTCGCAAATGTTGATCAAGGTCTCAAGCTGGG
>JARRRG010000629.1:0-2651 GCA_037380965.1 Deltaproteobacteria bacterium | reverse complement strand
GACATGCCGAACGGGCGATTCCCCTGCAAGGCGATTTCCATGTCGGTCATGATCTCGAGCGCCTTGCTGTTCGACGTGAGCAGAAGTCTGAACGCGCCGTACCGCTGCCTGAACATCGTCTGCAGCTCTTCCACGCTCTCGCGCGATCGGTCTACGACGCGTTTTCCGCCCACCAGTCGCTTGATGAATCCGCTGATTCCGGCCATCTGCTCCGCCAGCGTATTTTCCCGGGTTCAATTCATTTCAGGCTCCGGGGATCAGGAACGTGCCGGCTCTCGAGCCTGTGATCGACTCCGGGGATTTCCTCCTTGCGGCATGAACCGATTGCCGCTTGCTTTAACACCCTGTCGTTTGGTCCGATTTTACATACTGTCAAATATCCTGACACCTCGCGTCAATCGACGTTCATCGACTGCCGACCGCGGTGCCGGGATGAGGTTCATCAGACCTCTTTCTTGGCCCGAGCTGTCAGTTGGAACCCGAAGCCCTCGAACAGAAAGAGGATGCCCATGCCCCACCAGAGCGTGTAGATCACATAGAATATCATGGCAAAAGCGAGCGCTCCCGCCTTCGAGCTTGCTGCTTCGCCGGGGATGTTGAAGAAGTTGTACCCGACCTCGACTCCCTTCTTCACGACGTCGGAGACAAATTTTGCCTGCTTGAACTTCTTCTGCTTGGTCAAGTCCTTGTCGATTTGCTTCAGGACGTTCCACCACACGAACAGGGCCTCTTTTCCGGACAGATCGTATTTCTTCTTGAACGACTCATCGTTATTGTTGAACATCGCCTGGCTGTCCGACAGCGCTGCCCCGAGCACACTGCCGAGGTCTCCCTTCACCGCCAGTTTCGTTCCCTGCTTCACCGTTTTGACGCCCGACGCGGTCAGGAGCTTGACGGCATTATCTGCCATTCCCTGGTTTTGAAAATTGAGAGTAACATCAAGCGCGGTTCCCTTGAAGGCTTTGTTCTTGGCAATCAGATGCGGAATGAAGTCGGTCGAGCCTTTGGCTATCGAGTTGAAAAGCCTGTCTGCGGCCTCCAGAGCGTTCTTCCCGTTGAAAATCGGCAAGAACATGATGATCAGCACGATGATAAATGTGCTGATAAGAAATATCGACTTGAAAAATGCTCCTTTATTTTTTACCAACATGGCCTTACACCTCCCCTCGCAACAGCTTCAGGCTTCCCAGAAACTTCCCGAATACCCAGACGGCAAAGATGCCGATAACCACGAAGAAAATCCAGGTGCCGGCCTCAGTGAGGCCCTGAGCCAGGCCGGAGGATATATTGATGATTTCCATCTGGTTCAGCTTTTCCGGAAGTGCAAACAGTCGATTGACGAACCCCGCCAGGATCGCGGTGGCGTAGAAGCCCCTGATGTAAATGCCTCTCACTACCGTGGTGGTGAGAGCCCCCACCTGAATACCTATGAGCGAGCCCAACAGCATTCCCATGGCCAACGTGTAGAAGATGTAACCGTAAATCGCATACTGGACGATGGAGGCATACCCTGCGGTGAAAATGATCTGAAGGATGTCGGTGCCCACCGTAGTGAAGGAGGATACCCCCAGCACGTACACAAACATGGGGAAGGTCAGAAAGCCGCCTCCCACGCCCATGATCGCGGCGGCAAAGCCTACCACTGCTCCGCACAAGGCCACAAACCACGCGGAGATGCTTTTGCCTCCCGGGACGAGATCCTGGTCAAACGTTATGGTGGGGGGAATCTTCGCGGACTGAATCTTTGCGGGCAGCCCAACCTTGCCTGTGGCTGCCACCTCACCATGCGGGCTTTCCCCGCCGTGAGCTCCCACGTCCCCCTCAGCCTTCCTGAGCTTGAGAAAGTCGAACAGGGAGTAGAGCCCGAGGAAGCCCAGAAGCAGGACGTACACGATACTGATGAACGTGTCGCTCAGCACGGGATTTGCCTCGTACAGTCCTCGGTTGATCGCTCCGCCTCCGGTTACTCCGATGCCCGCACCCACAAGAAACGCGATGGCGAGCCCCACGGAAACGTTCCCCAACTTCCGATGAACCGCGGTTCCCATTATCGCCTTGGCGAAGATATGGAAGAGGTCGGTTCCCACAGCGAGAATCCCTTTTATTCCCGCGCTCATCAGAGCCGGCGTGATGATGAATCCGCCGCCCGCGCCGATGCAACCGGTGATCAGCCCGGCACACAGTCCGATCACAATCGATACGAGGAAGATTCCGGTAGAGTAGTATGCGGGTGTGTAGGCTTTATGTCCTCCGAGTACTCCGGGAAGGTCCACTGCAAGAGCGACCGAAATCGGAATGATCGGCAACAACATGAGCCCGAGAATGGCGAGCCGCTTCTTGTCACTGAGGATGTTCCGTGATGTCTCATACTCCCACCTCGCGTGAGCGGTCGCGGCAGCCATAAACATTCGGTACAGGCGTTGGCCCCATTTCATCGGTTATCTCCTTTTTGCGCGTTACGTGATGTGACGACGGACGATTGGCTCTTGAATTGTCTTCGCCTACCCGCGAGACCGGTCCGATCTCGATCCGGTTTGCAATTCACGTTTCATGGAGAGCAAAAAACGTACCAGTGTAGGGGGGAAGGTGGTGGCATCACTTTTGCACTTAAAAGGGGCAAGGTCATCGAGCGTCGAGAGCCGCGATTGGAC
>JARRRG010000628.1:0-2652 GCA_037380965.1 Deltaproteobacteria bacterium | reverse complement strand
TATGGCTATGGCTGCCAGCCACTGACAATTCACACGATTGGTCGAGAACAATGAACGGGACGGTGTCATGACTGACGTGATCAGGATCGAAGTTCCCATGACATTCTCCGCACCATGGGTGAACTCCTATTACATCCACGATACTATCCCCACGCTCGTTGATGCAGGCGTTAATACTGACGAATGCCTGAATAGGCTGAGCTCTTCAATAGAACGTACGGGAGGCTCTATCGCGGGTATCCGTCGAGTCATCGTAACTCACGGACACGGCGATCACCTCGGTGTGGCCGGCAGAATTGCCGACATCAGCGGAGCCGACGTGTTCATTCACCCATGGGACTCGACCGCCAATTTAACCAAGTCAAAAGCCGGGTTGGCACATCTCAAAGAGTCTCTCCACGCTTTTTTCCAGGAGGGAGGAGTGCCGGCAGGGATCTCTCAGGGACCGATCGAGGAGATTCTCCTCCGTTTTGACAGCATGTTCGGTCAACCGTTGAGGAAGCGCATTCTCTCAGGCGAGACGACTTTCAGCTTTGATGACTTTTTTCTCCAGGTCATCCACACGCCGGGCCATACTCCCGGTTCCATATGTCTTTTCAACCGGGACGATGGAACGATCTTTTCAGGTGACAGCCTCCTGGAAGAGATCACGTGCAATCCTGCTGCGCAAGCGCCCGCGTCCGAGGAAAACAGAACATACTATGCCCTGACGAGCTATCAAGATTCATTACAACTGATTCAGGATTTACCGGTACAGCGAGTGTTACCGGGACATGGGGCGCCTTATCGGAATCATCGAACCCACATCCGGCAACTACGGCATCACCATCAGAGAAGGAGGCAGGACATTCTTCGAATTCTCGAAGACCACCGGGTGCGCCACGGAGGCAAAGCGGGTGCGACCGCGTTTATGGTGGCCTCGGAGCTGTTTCCCTCCTTCAGCGGAATAGAAATCTTCCACAGAATTTGCGCGGTTCGCGTACATCTTGAGGTCCTGGAGCAGCAGGGACTGGTGCGCCGTTGCCGGCAAAACGGAGATCATGTCTGGTACTGCCTGGCATAGATGAGCCACCTCTTTGATCGGGCGGAAGCTCGACGTTCAAATGGTAGGCCTGCCTCCAGATGCTGTACCGCTTCTGATAACCTGTTCTTCATTTTGGATTGCAGCTCGAGGTACACGGCATCGTGAAAAGCCGTAATTGCACGAGGACCGGCAAATGGGTTGGCGCTTAACGCACCGCAATGTAGATCAGCGCTCCCAGTAGCCCGCCAATGGTGTCGGCTATCAGGTCTCCGACTTCACTTGTCCGTCCAGGCACAAAGTACTGATGCCCTTCGTCGGTGATAGCATATATCAAGCAGAACAGTACCGTTATGGCAAGTAGGTGAAGGAACGAGACCTTTCTGATACCGGCCACAAGTCGGGCAATGAGGAATCCCAGCCCTGCAAATAGGATCAGGTGTGCCCACTTGTCCGGCAGAAATTGTGGTTTCGGCGGTTGCTCGGAGCTTGATAGTGCGAAAATTATTACGCAGTAAATCACCACAGGCAGCCACAACCCTATATGCCCGGCCGGTCGTTGCATGGTATTTTCCTTCCCTTATGACGTTGAGAATCATACGCCGGAACCGTCCGCGGCTCTGCCATTTCAGGGATGTCGGGGCTGGTAACCAGTCGACGAGCGGGGCCACCGACTCCTCCCGACGGCTCCATATAATGGTCGTTGCGTTCTCCGGCAGCCTCGTCAGGCAGCAAAAACAACCGGCCAGGATCGTAACCTTTGAGCCGGCGATCTTTCATAGCGCAGCGTCATATCACGCGTATTGGAATCCGTAAACAGTTAAACGACAAGCTCCGGGTTGTTTCTGGGCGAGAAGCAGCGAAGAAGATGATATTTGACCACAAGAGGTTTGGACGGATGTCCTCCGAAACCGAAAAAGTATCTCTTTTGCAAGGTCGCGGGCAAAAGTCGAACGTTTCCAGAGGTTGGCGTACCTGGCTCTTTCAGCCGCATTTATATTGCAATTGTTCCCATTACCAAGGTGCGAGCTCGATAGCTCATGTATCCGGCTTCCAGCCTCGCACGAACGTTGCGGGATCAGCCGGAATCAGGATCGCCGATTTCCAGATGTTTTCAGGAAAGCTTTATCTTTGAGACAGAAGGGAGCAGGCTATTTCCGCCGGTTGAGGTTGCTTTCTTTTCCTTTCCCCGATTCAAGGGGCAATTTCACGTAAAACGTGGTGCCTTTTCCGACCGTGGACTCCAGCCAGACTTGTCCCTCGAGTGCTCGAACGGCCTTCCTCATAATAGCGAGTCCGATACCAGTGCCTGGGACCTGGTCTTGACTGTGCAACCGTTGAAAGATGTCAAACACTTTCTCATGGCAATCGGCCGGAATACCGACACCATTGTCGGCCACTCGAACCAGAACGTGCTCGCCATCTCTCTCGTAGCTCATGGTGACTTTGGGCCTCACCCTGGGACGCCGGTATTTGAGCGCATTGTCGATCAGGCTTACAAAAATTTGGAAGAGCAGCGTTGAGTCCCCTGACACCACCGGCAGTTTGCGGGGCATAATGATTTCCGCACTCGATTGGGTGATGGGATCGGAAAGGTCGTTGAGGACCTGGCTCATCACCGATCTCAGCGG
>JARRRG010000627.1:4930-6891 GCA_037380965.1 Deltaproteobacteria bacterium | reverse complement strand
CCACGAAAGTTTCGTGTTCCGCTCAAGTCCGCCTCGATTGTCCGTGTGGCCTTCTACCACAAAAGCGCTGTCCTTCAGTTCAGGATCGGACAATGCCTTGCCCACCTCTTCCAGTTGCCTCACCGCTTCGGGACGAGTAAGCTTCGGCGACCACTCGTCAAAGAGAATGTTGTTGAACCGCAGGCGATCCTTGACCACGGTTTCGTCCGCGAACCCCATGAGCGTGCCCGCTCCCGTATCTCTGGAGGATGTGCGAAAGTGAGCCACAATCTCATTGGACCGCTTGAGCCCATCGCGCTCGATCGACTTGATTGTCCGGATCTTTTCAAGACCCCTCTGTGCCGCGGCATTCCCCGGCCTGAGCTGCAGCGCTCGCCGGTACGCGAGCTCGGATCGCTCATAGAGCCCCATCACCCGCAACGTGTCGCCGAGACCCAAATATGCAGCAAAGATATTCGGTTGATACGTTATCGCCTTCGCATACTCCGTGGCGGCCAGGTCCAGGAGTCGATTGAACTTCGTCACCGAGCCCTTGCTCATCTTCGCAAGATTCTCGTACGCGTCCCCGAGGTTCACATGAGCCTCGGCGTACGAGGGGCACAGCTCGACCGCTCTCTGAAACGCAGCCCGCCGCTGCTCGTAATTCAGGAGGCCGGTCCCCTGTTTGTACAACTCTCTCGCCCTGGCGCAATTGTCCGCGGCTGCGGCCGGGGCCGATACTGAAACAAGGATCAGAACACTCACCGCTGCGCCCAGCGCTACCATTTGTTTGCTGAGACCCATTTTGTACCCTTCCCCTCTCGTTACCCGGGCGTATGACTCCAGGCGATTGAGATCCTCTGTTGACCGCGGCCGGACGATTGATCCTTCCCGCGGCCCGGTGTGTTCCGGATCATGACACTCGCCATGCCTCTTCTGGCATTACTCGCGCTCGCCCACGAGGATGAACGCGGCCCAAAAGAAGGGGTGCTCGAGACCGGCCTGACGCAATTCCTGCCGAGCACCGGTCCACGCGTCGAGCTTGGTCTTTCCCGCTTTGAGCCTCTTGAAGAACGCCTCCATCAGCATCACGGACGCTTTCTCGGAAACTGACCAGAGGCTCATGGTGATCGATTTCGCGCCCGCGGACTGAAACGCGCGCCCCATGCTCATGATCCCCTCGCCGGCCAACCTCACGCCCACGCCGGTCTTACATGCAGTCAGCGCGGCAATCTCCGGATTCATTTTGAGACCCGCGACTTCGCTCATGGTGAGAAATCCGTCAGTTCCTGGCGGTACCATGGTGAGCGCCAGGGCCGGCTCCATGATCCCGGGGATGCTGTTGCCCGCGAAACCATGCGTGGCAAATACCATCGAGCTGTACCGGGTCAGTTGAGGAGCGATTGTGGAGAGGAAGACGGCTTTGCACGATTTCAGTCCCGTGTAGACGTCAGAGTCCGCTCCGTACAGCTCCCTCAGATGTACCGCCAGCTCCCGCGTATCCTTGAGCCGCGGCAGCTTGAATAGACCGCCTGTCTCTTCTTCAATCGCGGCCATGAGATTGATCGAGTGTTTTCCCCCGGCCGCGGCCACCTTTGAAAATGCCCCGTTATCCTGGGCTCGGGCATCCAACATGCTGAAGACCGGATCAGCCACGACGAGCATGCGATCGCCTTTCGGAGCCTTCTTTGCACGGGCCCGGGTCAGGGTCATGGCAGTGAGAGACCGGTAATACACGATCGGGTTGCGATCGCCCACATAGGTGAGACCGGTAGGATAGGGGCCCCACTCTCCTGATTTCCACGTCGCGGTGCCGCCGGTTACCAGGGCTTCAAAGGGCAACAGCGCGAGCACACCGTCAGGAATAATCGTGAGGGGAGCGCGCTGAGGGACATTCTTCAACACGCGGGAGAGCAGTCTGTCGTACAATTTGGCGGCCAGCGCGGTATCGAACTTCCTGAGCTGCACCTTTTCAAAGGAGC
>JARRRG010000627.1:0-4902 GCA_037380965.1 Deltaproteobacteria bacterium | reverse complement strand
CATCAAAGAGTACGACGTACTCGTCAGGCTTGATGCGAGCCGTCTCGAGGCTCACCGGCTTCGGGTACTTCACTGATGCATAGCGGGGATACTTCCTCCGGAGTTGCCGGACCAATCCATCCCGCTTTGACTCGGCTTGTCGGATCTCCTTCTCTATCGCCGCGAAACGCTTGGAATCGGCCTTCTTGGAGAGTACCGGCAGTGCGGTTCGGAGCGACGCGATCTTGTTGCTCAGATCGGCTTCCTTCTCCAGCACCTCCTCCGGAACATCGAAGTGACGAACACCCGGAGTCTGTGTCAGCTTGTCCGCAAAATCCTGCGCTCGGGTCATCTCAGCAGGATCAATGCTCCGGGTACCCCTGTTCTGCTTCAGAGCAATTCTCATCAGACCTCTGGCCGGCTCGGATCTGACAAACCCGTTCACCTTGACCGCGAAGAAGTTCTGTCGCTGAGACGGGAGCAATGTGGACCGCATCTGCTCAACGATTTTCATCGCGTTGGTATAGAATTTTCGGGCTTGGCTGTAGTTCTTGGATTTCTCGAACACGTTCCCCAGTCCGGTGTTGGCGGTAAACTGCCCCTCGAGGTTTCGGGCCTCGGAACTCTCCTTCAGCAGCCTTTCATACTGCTGCCTCGCGGGATCGAGCTGGGACGTCATCAGGTACATCCGTCCGAGAGATGCGTAGTATCCAGCCTCTTTCACGTAGGGTTCCGCTTGCGCGAAGGCGCCCATATCGAGGTACAAATCTCCGATCCGTTTTTTCACCGCATCTGTAGGAGCGCCGATTCGCGTCAAGAGCCCGAGCGCGGCCTGGCACTGCTCGAGCGCTTTCGAGTATTCACTCCGATCTCGGTACACCTCGCTGATCTTGATGAGGATTTCCGCTGCCTTGCGCAGGTCGCCCATTTCAATTGCTTCATTGAAGGCCTTCTCGTAATCCTGCAGGGCTCTTGCATACACTCTCCAGCTCGCGTACAGATCGCCCGCGTTGACGAACGTCCGAAGGCTCGATTCCCTGTCGCCTTCACTTGCTTGTATCGCGGCGCCGAACATCTCCGCGGCTCGTTTGAACCGACCGCGGTTGCCCGCGATGACTCCCAGGTTGTTGAACACCATCTGCTTCCCAAGGGTATCCCCGGTGTCGGAGACGATCTCCAGGGATTCCTGGCCGTACGATTCGGCTTCCCTGAAATCACCCCAGGCAGTGAGAGCGGCAGACAGATTTCTCAATGCAACCGCCAGACCCTGTGCGTCACCGAGGCGCTTGTTGATGGCGATGACCGACCGGTGCTGCTCGACGCTCTTGCTCAACCACCCAATGAGGAAGTAGATGTGGCCGAGACTCGTGAGCGCCCCCTTTTCCGCGTACACGTCGCCCCGTTTCCGGGCTCGATCCACCGCATCTTCAAAAGACTTGATGGCCAGACCAGGATCCCTTAACACAAGGGCGACAAGGGTCGGGTCAATCGCCAGCGCGAGCTGCGACACATACCGCACGGTCGGTTTGCTCATTTTTCCCGGAGCCGCAGGCACGGCTGTCTTTGCAGCTGCTTTTTTCTTCTGTTGGGATTGCTGCCGGGGTTGGTCCCAATCATCGTCCATTTCCTGCTCCATTTTATCCCAGCCCCGCTCAAACTCCTTTTCCAGCCGGTCAAGTCTTCCAGCTCCAGGCTTCGGAATTCGCGGAAGCAGGCGTATCCCTATGCCGATGCCGATACCGCCCCCGAAACCGCCCCTGCGGCGCCTTCCCCTATGGCCCACATCCGAGGCATCGAGGATCTCCGGGGCAAGAAACAGGAGGAGTATGCCCAGAAAGGCGAATTGCACGATAGCGACTGATCTTCTTTGCAAGAGGCTTCTCGAAATCATTGTGTCAACCTCACTTTCACGAGTGTCACGCGATGAGCCCTATGGCGCGTCTCGTCAGGCAACGCCACACGGTCGCACGGAGAGCGTCCCGGCTCGCATCCCGCGAGTCTCGATCGTTTGCTTGTCCCCGCTGATGGAGTACGATGACGTTGTCACTCGTACAGACCTCGATGAGAGCATCTCAATGCCGCAGGTAATCGGCAGATCAGCCGTACGTCGTCCTGCTTACGGTGTTCCCGTTGCGGCCTCCAGGTTAGTCTCGCGAAGCATCCCCCGCCTGATAATCAACATGTACAAGTTCAGTTTGGCATGAAAATTCAGCAACACCGCGAGCCTTTGTCGAATATGGTAATCCGACACCGCTGCCATTGCCGATTCTGACGGCATGGCGAGTGACCTGGATTAAGGGATAATCGGGTCGATTGGCGGGACTTTGTTGACGGCAATCAGATTCTTGCCGGCTCTGAGCGGCCCGCAGCGGCGCGAGCCCCGGCGATAGAGAGGAAGAGAGAAGTATGGATTCTGCGAAGAAGCTCTCGGCTGAACTTGACGCGATCTTTCATCCCGAGTCGCTGGCCCTAATAGGGCTGCCCCGCGGCATGAAGATGGGGAAGCTATTTCTAACAGCGCATAGAGACATGGGTTTTTCCGGCGCTATCTACCCGGTTCACCCGGAGGCCTCGGAGATCGACGGAATCAAAGCCTATCCCAGCGTGTCTGCAATTCCCGGTCCCATTGATCTTGCAATCGTACTCGTGCCTCACGACCGTGTCCTGGCTGTTGTGACGGAATGCGCAGCGAAAGGGGTCAAAGGAGCCATACTCTTCAGCGCGGGATATGGAGAGACGGGCACCAAGCACGGGAAAGCTATGGAACAGGAACTTACCGCGGTGGCGAGATCGTCCGGAATGAGGCTCATGGGCCCGAATTGCATGGGAGTGTATTGTCCGGGAGCAGGACTTTCCTTCTTCCCGGGGCTTCCCAGAGAAGCCGGGCACGTAGGATTCATTTCCCACAGCGGTTCGCTGGCAAATATTCTGGCTCACATTGCCCCGCGCATAGGGATCCGATTTAGCAAGGCGGTGAGCCTGGGAAATGAATGCGACCTGACGTGCGCGGACTTGCTGACCTACCTCGGACACGATTCGGAGACAGAGGTTATCGGAGCCTACGTGGAAGGGATCAAAGACGGTCCCTATTTTCTCAGGGCCCTCAGGGGCGCGTCCCTCAAGAAACCGGTCATCTTGTGGAGGGTTGGGCTTACACCGGAAGGGAGCCGTGCCGCCGCATCTCATACGGGGGCCATTGCAGGGTCGGCTCAGGTCTGGAGTGCCGTTGTGAGGCAAGGAGGAGCCGTGCCGGTGGAAGGACTGGAAGCGTTGGCGGACGCACTGATGGGGTTTTCCCTGTTGCCTGACCGTCTGGGCGATCGGATGGCAATTTTGGCAGGACCGGGCGGACTGGCCGTCGCGGCGGCTGAAGCCGCGGGAAAGGCAGACCTGAGACTCGCTGCACTCTCTGATGACACGAGATCGGCTCTGTCCGAGTTCATCCCGCCAACGGGCACAAGCCTCTCCAATCCCGTTGACGTGGGTCTTTCAGCTTCCCTCCAGATGGAGATCTACCTTCAGGGCGCCAGGATGCTCGCGGCTGATCCCGGGGTTGATGCCGTGGTCGCCATCGGCACGGGACTGAGCAAAGATTCCAACAGGCTGTACTTGGAAGCGATGATCCAAGCGCAACGAGACTATGGCAAGCCCTTTCTCATCGTGAAGATTCCAGGATTCGACTCGGCCGTGCTTGAAAGCTATTCGCAATCCGGGATTCCTTTTTTTGATTCGGTCGAGCGGGCAATGAATGTCTACGCGGCGGTGAGGAACTCTCAAATCAGGCGGAACGCGAAGGCCCAATGTTCTTCTGAATGCTCGCAACTGACGTAATTGTTGTCCGCCTCTTATGTTTTCTCATCAGTCGCGGTCACATGCACACTCAACCATGAAAACAGATGGAGGGTCGGGGCACGAGTGTCGCACGAGTGTCGGAGAGAGCATGATCGTTTGGTCCCTGACGTTTTGGGGGCACTATGCTACCGGCCTGTATTCGGGTGCCGTGCCGATGCAAGATAATTCTTGACCCCGGGGGAGGGGGTGCGGTAGGCTCGGGGGTTGGCAAAACGGGCTTTTTTAGCAACTTGTGACGAGTTGCCTGACTCGGATCCTGTAGGGGATCGTGAGGGGTCTCTTCGGGTTCAGGGGAGCCATCCTTGGACCGGTCATAGAACCCGAAAACCTCTGCAGAGGTCGAGCCGGCCCATTCATTCCCTAAAAACTCTCCCTCTGAAGAGAGGGAAGCCGAACCAGGAGAACAGGACCTCGGGGAGCCGTCTCTGCGGCGGACTACGAGATCCTGACCAAGGAATACCTATGGTGGAGAGAGACGAACAAAGACGCGTGCTCGTTACCGGTGGAGCGGGCTTCATTGGCAGCCACCTGGTGGAAGGTCTGCTGGGACGGGGAGATGCAGTACGGGTTCTGGACGATTTCAGTACCGGCAAAAGAGCCAACCTCGATGGCCTCGGGAATGGACAATGGAAACCTGGAACGCATTTTGACGTCATTGAAGGGGATATCAGAAATTTCTCCCTGATGGTCCAGGCCGCGGACGGTATGGATGTTATTCTGCACAATGCCGCTCTCGGGAGCGTGCCTCGCTCGGTGCAGGACCCGATGATCACCCAGGAGATAAACGCTGACGGCACGCTGAATGTCTTTCTTGCCGCGCGCGATCGAGGAGTGCGCCGAGTGGTCTTTGCTTCATCATCCGCGGTGTACGGCGACAGCGATCGATTGCCCCGGCGGGAGGGTGAGGAGGGACAGCCGCTGTCCCCCTATGCCCTGACAAAGGAGATCAATGAAAAGCATGCGTGTCTTTTTGCTCGGCTCTACGGACTCGAGACCGTAGGGCTGCGGTATTTTAATGTTTACGGTCCTCGTCAGGACCCCGGATCCGAGTATGCCGCGGTCATACCGCGT
>JARRRG010000626.1:0-2659 GCA_037380965.1 Deltaproteobacteria bacterium | reverse complement strand
TCCACCTCAATGTAAGAAGCAGCCCCAACTCTTACAAGTTATTTCCGGCTCCGGAATATGCTCTACCGCACGGCCACAAAAGAAGATGCGCGTCAAATCGCTGCACTGCATGCAGCAAGTTGGCGAACCGCCTACAGAGAGGTTCTGAGCCAAGCGTATCTTAGCGGCGATATTGAAAGCGATCGTCTTGCAGTTTGGTCTGAGCGCCTCCTTAATCCATCCACGGGGCAGCAAGTTTTCGTAGCTGAAATGGATTATCGAATCCATGGGTTCGCTTGTGCGTTTCTCGATCATGACCGTCGGTGGGGAACATTTCTGGACAACGTACACGTCGCACATGATTCGCAGCGCCGGAGGATCGGATCAGGGTTGATGGCTGAAGTTGTGCGCTGGTGCATAACTCATGCCTCCATACGCGGGCTGTATGTGTGGGTGGTCGAATCAAATCGAAATGCACAACAGTTCTATCAGCGATTGGGGGCAACGAGCTCAGGTCATGACTACTGGTCGCCTCCAGGCGGAGGTTCCGTCCGCAGACTTCTGTACACATGGTCAACACTGGATCCTCTGTTACATCTTGCCTGACGAAAACGAGCGCATGTGGCTACAGTCCAGGTTCGAGCCGTAGGTAAAAGAGAGCATCTTTGTCACAGCGCCGTTGGATACGCTGCCGCGAGTGGCAAGCTCATGATAGTTCAGGTGCTGGTGAAGAATGGAGCAGATGTGAACCACAAGGACAGACTTCCGAGGACTCCCTTACCCCTCGCAATCTCATCCACCCGGGGAATGGTACTCAAGATAGGTAGGTTCTTCCTGAATCATGAGGCTGACGTGAATGCTCTCAATTCGGATGGCTGACACCCTTGATGGCCGCGGCGGTTTCCAAAGAGTTTGATTTTGTCAAACTGCTGCTCGACCGTGAATCTGATCTCACTCCCCACGTATTCCGTCTTGCGATGACGATACGCAACGATGTTCAAAGCGTGATACATCAGGCTGGTGGACATGCCCGGGTCTCCTTCCAAGATTTCGAATAACCCCGGAACGATCAAGCATGTTCTCTCTTACTTTTCAGCCGCACGTACGCAAATACCGGATGAGTCCTTTTTTTCACCGACCAACAATGGATTGGGAGCGTCTGAGGAGGAGGGAATACGTGTAGTGTCTCCGGAATTCGCGGGAGTCCTGCAAGAACGTACGAGACTACGAGTTGGATGCCGTTGGTATTATGGCGCTTCCCAGCTCCCGGAGACATGCAGCCCTTCCGTGCGCGGAATGCGAGATTGACACTTCTCTTGCATTTGAATAGAATTTGTCACCGATTATCCGTCATTCCGAGTTGGAATCGTGATCGACGTTTCCTTGAGGTCTCGAAACGGGGCGGGCCGTTCGTGAAGCTCGGCAAAATCGGCCTGGGCCTCACAATTCGTTCAGATTACAATCCTCGCTAACGGTGCCCCATATCCGCGATTCGTGCGACAGAGGAGGTGCCTGATGGCCTATCCACTTGCCCGGAGATCTCAGGCCTACGAGCAATGGCTCAGATTCTGTCGAGAAGGCGTCACGCAAGGAGTGCGGGACTGCATCAAGGCGTCCTGGCTGCGCTGCAGGGAACACGGTCTGGATCCCAAGGCTGGTTCCTCCGCGGTAAGCGTTTCACTTCCAGTGGGATCGACCGAGAGAACCCCTCAAAGTGTGAAACAGCTCGTTGCCTCGCACTATCAAGCCATTGAGTCCCGAGTCGCCATCCCCTTTACCTTTCTGTTCATCGATGCCGAGCACACGATTCGCCACATGTACGGCAATGAAAAAATCCTGGACAGATTCTCGGATCATTCCGTACGCCAGGGGAAGAGCGTGTACGAGAAATTTTCCGGAACCAATGCGCCGGCCCTCAGTTTAATAGAGAAGAAGCCTGTGGTGGTATCCGCGGAGGAGCACTTTTTTAAAGATTTTCATTGGGCCAGATGTTTGGCCCTACCGGTGTTGGATCATCAACAGAACGTGGCGGGAAGCCTCTGCATGACCACCGATGTTGAATATCAGTGGACAATAGGAAAGCTGAGCGAGTACCTCTGCGGGCTCGCGCACTCCCTGGGGTTTCATCTGTTCATCGAGGAAAAGGCGCGGCGGCTGGAGATTCAAGAATTCTACTTCCGATCCACTTTTGAACGTGCCGATCAGGTGATGCTCCTGGTCAACCAGTGCGGTGACATCATGGCCCTCAACTGGGCGGCTCAGCGGCTGTTGGGTCTCCTCCCATCAATGGCCTTTTCGAAAAACGTGCGGGAACTGATTCAGATTCCACAGGAAGATCGCTCACTCTCTTGTTTGACCAGGAGCCCCGAGTTTGTGAAACTCCGCGCGCGGGCCAACAATAAGGCGATTTTCTCAATGGATACGATTCCCATCACGGGACCGGCCAGTGAAAACGTGGCGTTTATCCTTAGACTTGTGCCGGAAAAGTCGTACAAAGCCCTCCACGGAAGCCTAACCAGCCCCCCGGGCAGCTCCTTCGGGCATGTGGTGGCCACGGCACCGAAGACCGTAGAGCTGCTGTATAAGGCAAAACGTGCGGCAAAGACTTCCTCCTCGGTCTTGATAGAGGGGGAAACAGGCACAGGAAAGGAACTGCTCGCTCAGGCCATTCATTACGAAA
>JARRRG010000625.1:0-2660 GCA_037380965.1 Deltaproteobacteria bacterium | reverse complement strand
CCCATTTTCTCTCAGGACAGGGCAGCCCTCGGATTCTCGACATCGGGTGTGGGACCGGAAACGCGTCGGCAGAGCTCCTGAAGCTCATCCCCGGGGCGCGCATCACGTGCCTGGACGGATCGAAGGAGATGCTCTCGGCAGCAAGGGGAAAGCTCACCTCCACGGTCGAGGATTTCCACTGGCTTGACCTGACTGACCACGGTTGGGAAAAAACATGGGCCGGGGACACGTTCGACGCGGCGTTCTCCGTGTTCGTCCTGGAGCATCTTCCCTTTGACGCGTACCAGGCGTTCCTTCGGTCGGTCTGGGGAATTCTCAAGCCAGGGGCTCCCCTGGTAACCGCGGAGGGTTACGGCGGACAGCTCAATCAGACCTTGTTCTTCGACGAAATGGCGCAATGTGAGGAACAAGCGCTTCGGAGAGAATCAATTAATCCGCGGGAGCTTGCAGAGACAAAAGAAATGAGCACGGAAAAAGAGCGCCACTATTTTACGGAGATGGATGAGAAAAAAAGATGGTGGCGAGACGCCGGGTTGGTAGATGTGAACTTCATCTGGCAGTACTACTGCCTCGCCATACTTGCAGGGCAAAAACCTCGATAATGTCAATGCCGGCTCGACCGGAGGGCCTTGAGAGCATGGGCCCGCGGGATCGCGCGGCCCACGCGCTCCACCGCGCGCGGTTCGGGTTCAAGGGCATTTCCACGTTCGCGGTTTCTGTCCACCGCGCCGGGGCCTCAGGTAATTTCGACTTGCGGCAGGTAGTCATCGAGCGGAGGGAAATCGCCCAGTTCTCTCCCGATCGCGGCGTTGAGAAAGGAATCGACCCAGCGGAAGATGTCATTTTCTCTGACTGATTTTCGCAGCCTGGCCATTCTCGATCGCCGTTCAGCCATGTCCATGGTGAAGGCCTGGTACAACGCGTCCGCCATCGATTCAATGTGATAGGGGTTTACCAGCAAAGCCGCTTTCTGCAATTGCGCGGCCGCGCCTGCAAATTCACTCAAAACGAGGACGCAGTCTTCTTCCACGCTGCACGCGCAGTATTCCTTGGCCACGAGGTTCATCCCATCTTTGAGAGGAGTGACCAGCGCGATCTCCGCGGTTCGGTAGTATGCGAGGAGCTCGGGCCGGTCCAAATTCCGGTAAATGTAGATGATGGGGACCCACCCCGAGACCGTGAACAGTCCATTGATTTCGCCCACGAGTCGCTCGATCTCCATTTTGAGGCTCTGGTATCGAGGAATATCTTCTCGACTGGGAACGACCACCTGGAGGAGGGTGATCTTTTCCCTCAGTTCGGGGTAACGAGTGAGAAGGTTTCGGAACGCCTCAAATTTGTACGGGATGCCCTTGGTGTAGTCCAGGCGGTCGACTCCCAGAACGATATGTCGTTTGGGGAGATCCTCGTGAATGTACCAGGCCCGGTCCGCGATCTCGTGAGTTACCGCATGTTCGGCAAACGATCGATAGTCAATGCTGATGGGGAATGCTCCGACCCTCACGTCCCGGTGGCCCAGTTCGACGGAGACCACCTGACCCTTGCCGCGCACATGCACGTCTTTGATCACCGTTCGCACGCATTGAGTGAAGTTGCGCTGATCCCGTAGCGTCTGTAATCCGATAAGGTCGTACTCGAGCAGAGCCTGAAGTATCTCAAACCGCCACGGGAGTTTCATGAATATGTCCAGCGGCGGAAAGGGAATATGCAGGAAAAAACCGATTGGCGCATCCACACCGAGCTGTCTCAGTTCCCGGGCCACATTCATCAAGTGGTAATCATGAACCCACAGGTAGTCTTCCGACCTCACCTCTTCCTTGACGACCTCGGCATAGTTGCGGTTCACGGTCTGGTATGCGACCCAGTAATCGGGATCAAAATTGCAGTGACCTTGCAAGTCATGGAAAAGCGGCCAGATTATCTCATTGGAAAACCCGTAATAGAACTTGTCCCGATCTTCCCGGCTGAGCGTAACCGATTTCAAGGAGTAACCCGCACTCTTGGCTCCTGCCGCGAGGGGCTCGTCCAATTCCACCTCGTCCATGGTACCGGGCCAGCCGATCCAGAGCCCTCCACGGTTTCGAAGAACGGGCGCGAGAGCGGTAACCAGTCCCCCGGAACTGGGCCGGATTGACCAGTCTTGCCCGTCGCGTTCGATCACCACCGGTAATCGATTGGAAACAATAACCAATCGCCTTTCTGGTTCATTCTTCATTGTGCACCTCCGGATACAACAAGCCATGCATTCAAGAATTCCAGCAATTCTTCCGGCGGCTTGAGCCACAAGTCTGCTGCTGTTGACCGAAACTCCTTCCGGGCGAGAATGCCGAGTCCCCGGCCTTTGATAGCCCGGAACGCGTCCTCGTCAGTCAAGTCATCGCCCGCGTACGCGGCCGCGGCATCGCGACCCATCTCCTCGAGGATGGTGTCCACGGCCGAACCTTTGTCCACTCCCCGTACGCGCAATTCGATTCCTCCGGAGAATGGATGGACTTCGAGCCCTATTTTCTCCGCGAGGGGCCGCCAGAACTGGGAGACTCTTTGATGAACCTCTTGCTCAGCGGTTTCGTCTATTCCGCTCGTGTGCACGGTGAGACTCGCTGGTTTTTCTTCCAGATGTTCTCTAATTCCGTCCTCTATGATCCACTGTGTTGGGGCGT
>JARRRG010000624.1:0-2663 GCA_037380965.1 Deltaproteobacteria bacterium | reverse complement strand
AATCGGATCCGCATGAGACCGCCCTTTCTTAGTGAAGGGAATGATTCGGGGCCGTGGGGACCGCCACCGAATTACAAGCACTCACTCCAGTTTTCGGATAATCTTCACCGGGTGCTTCGATGGTCATCGAAATGAAATTTCCCGGGCCCCGTCCCGTGAGACGCAGTCCGCTCTCTCCCGTGAGCTCCCCGGCACGCTCTGGTAATTGGTCGCGACTATACTGGGCATGATCGAGCGATCAGTGACCGTGTTGCCGCTGATGAAGGCTCGCATGGAATGAGAGAAGACATAACCCATGCCTGTCTTCACGTCTGTATCTGCTTCGGTTGAAGGGAACCTTCCAGGCTATTTTGGGGGATCAGTTCAACGTTGGTGTTGACTGGCGAGAATCACTTGCCCCGATATACAATCAGACCGTGGGACAGATCATATGGTGACAGCGCGACAGTCACGCGGTCGCCGAGCAGGACTTTGATCCTGAACCGGGACATTCTGCCTGACAGCTTGGTCAGTATGCTCCTCCCGTCATCGGTCTCTACCTGATACATTCCTCCGGAGTGGACTTTTACCACGGTACCTTCAACTTTTACGTTGTCATCTCTGGCCACTGTTGTTGCCTTTCCCACGATCCATTGCCGTTACCCCAATCAGCATAGGCTCTCTATTTTGTTCTTCAATTTTAACCAGGGGGCATCGAAAACCATTGGGGAAGCTTCACTACCCACCTTTGTTAAATATCATCACGCATTCTTGCCTGTCAATTTATCTTTCGACAGCTCCTGGCGAACTCGTTCCAGATCCTCGGGGGTGTCCACTTCAATCGAGTCCCTTTCTGTGACGACGAGCTTGATGCGAAACCCATGCTCCAGAGCACGTAACTGCTCGAGGCGCTCCGCGGATTCCAGAAAGCCTTTGGGCAGCTTTGAGAAAAGCTGCAGGAAATCGTTCCGGTACGCATAGATTCCATGATGCTTATAATACACCGGCTTGGCACTTCCCTCGCGAAAGAACGGGATCGTGGCGCGAGAAAAGTAGATGGCAAAACCTTCCCGATCGGCTACGGTCTTGACCGCATTCGGATGGGTGATCTCCTCATCTCTCACGATTCGATAAATCAAGGTGCTCATGGGGATTCGAGGATCGTCCTTGAGCGGCCGGACCACTTCCTCAATCATCCGAGGGTCCATAAGAGGTTGATCTCCCTGGATATTGACAGCAATGGCATCTCCATTCATGCCGATCTGTTCAGCCGCTTCAGCCACACGGTCGGTCCCGCAGCCATGATCGGGGGATGTCATCAGCGCTTTGCCCCCATGGTCTCGCACGGTCTGGGCAATCTCCTCGGAATCAGTGGCAATATAGAGATCTTCAAGGACGGCTGAGCGGGCGGCGCTCTCGAAAACCCGCATGATCATCGGCTTGCCGTGAATGTCCGCCAGGGGCTTTCCGGGAAAACGACCCGATTCGGCTCGGGCAGGAATGAATCCAACTATGTTTACGTGGCGTTGAGGCATCATCCCATGGTTCATAGCCGACCGGGGGGTTGGCAAAAGGCGTGTCCCGTCATGAGACTTCTTCGGCTGCTGCCTGCAATTCCATGACGATGGAGCGAATTCTCTCTTCGTCCATCTGCAAGGAGATCGGCATCACCACGAGCCGCTCAAGGACGCTGCCGGTTACGGGGAGCATATCGCTTGAATAGGTGATCTCTCGTCCATAAATTGGACCCGAAAAGGGATATGGTCCCGGCCACGCAGTCTTGCGGTCGATCAGATGCTCCCAGTTGGCGAGGTAATGCCAGAGGTTGTTTTTGAAGTAGATTGCCGGAACGCCTTTTTCTGCCAGCTTCTTGTGAAAGACGACGGCCTTGTCGCTGTTTTCCAAAAAGAAGCAAACGTGGGTATAGCTGTCTCTGCCGCTCTCCGGTAACGACCTCATCGTTATCCCGTCAAGGCTTTCCAAGGTTTCCCGAATGAGTTGCTGGTTTTGTCTCTGACGTTCAATCATGTCGTCGAGCTTGCCGAGTTGTGCGAGTCCGATCGCACCCTGGAGCTCGCCCATCCGGTAATTGAATCCGAGAAAGCTGCGACCTTCAAGCGCCCGATGAACCTCAGGATTATGATCGTGGCCGTGGTCCGAGTATTGGGAAGCCTTCACGTACAGGTCCCGATCGTTTGTCACCACCATGCCACCCTCACCCGTGGTCACGGTCTTGTAGTAGTCAAAGGAAAAGGTGCCCATGTCACCCCAGGTTCCGAGCTGCTTTCCTCCTACTGCAGCTCCCAGAGCCTGAGCAGTGTCTTCGATAACCTTTATGTCCCGCGCCCTTGCGATATCCACGATGTCCTGAATTCGCGCGGGAGACCCGAGCATGTGGACCGGTATCACCGCCCTGGTCTTGTCGGTAATTTTTCTTTCGAAATCCACGGGATCGAGATTGAGGGTAGAGTCGATTTCCGCGGGGACCGGTACCGCGCCCGATTCAATAATAGCCTCGTACGTGGCTACAAAGGTAAATCCTTGAGTAATCACCTCATCGCCCGGTCCCACGCCCAGAGCGGCCAAGGCCACCTTCAGAGCCGCGGTGCCCGATGTCACCGCGTGAGCGTAAACCGCGCCCGTGTACCGCGCGAACTTCTCCTCGAACTCTTTGACCTTGTAAA
>JARRRG010000623.1:0-2665 GCA_037380965.1 Deltaproteobacteria bacterium | reverse complement strand
CGCCGGAAAACCCAAAACCGCCCTTGAGTCCCTCCACGCACCTCACAACGTCCCAATTGCGCTTCCCCTGGTTTTCAAGTCCGAGGTACGTGAGGATTTGGCTGCAACTATATCCTTGCTGCCACAAATCAGCTATCTTTTCGGTGATTCTTTCCTCCCTTGCGGTGAGGTTGCTCATGGGCCTTTCACCGCAGCGAACCATTCCAGTCCCGGTTTCCTGACTGCACTCAAAGCTCGTCTTCCGGCACTTTGTAGATTCGACACGGTAGGCCTCGAAGTTGCACACACCCGGTCGATTTCTCATAGGGTGAGTCATTATCGGTAAGGACGTTTATGTTGGCTTTCCGCCAACCGTATTGGTTGGCTCCATCCTCGGGGAAGGACCATCCGAACGCAGCAAACACAACGCGGGGATCGAGATGGTCTCGAAGCTCCACTTTTTGCCGTATTCTTCCCTTCACTGTCTCGATGTAGATCATGTCTCCGTCTTTGATACCGTGTTGTGCAGCCAAGTCCGGATGAATCTGGGCAAGAGGCTCCGGCCTCCTCCGTCGCATTCTCTTGACGTTTCGGTAGCCCGACATCATGTACGCGTTTTCCTTCGCGTTCGTAAGACAAAGCGGAAAGTTCTCGAAATCCTCTTTCCCAAAACGATTGAGCGTCAACTCTTTGAAATACGGGATCGGGCTTAAACCGAGTTGTTCAAGGTGTTGAGAATAGATCTCCGCTTTGCCCGACGGCGTACTAAAATAGGTGGCTTCATTGCCCTCGAGGTACCTCTTGGTCGGATAGGCCATTCTTTTCTCGACAAATTCCTCATAGGTAAGCCCTGAGGGCTCCAGCATGTAGTCCAGTGACTCCCGCCAATCCTCCCAAAAATATTCTCCCAATCCGGCCCGCTTGGCCAGCTCATTGATTATTTTCGCATCCGGCCAGGCCTCGCCGGGAGGATCCACCACCTGAGGATAGGCCCGGACATACCCGTACCACGCGGGCCAATAACCTACAGTGTCATGCTCGAGAGGCAACGCGGCAGGCAGCACGATGTCGGCCAGCGCGGTGAACGCGGTGGGGAATACTTCAGCCACGGCCAGGAAATTGAGCTTCATGAACGCGTCGTAGGTTTGGACCGAGTTCGGATAGGTGACGATCGGATTGGTTACGAACGCGAGCCCCATCTTTATGGCATAAGGTTTTTCCGTGAGGATGGCTTTGACCAGCGTTTGTGTGGGCACATACGCGGACCCCATGGCAATGGGAAAATCGCGGCCGATAGAGAGGCGAATATCCCGCGGAAAATCTCTCTTGAGGAAAAACGATCCGGGCCGCCGAAATTTCGCAGCCTTGAGAATCACTTCGCCGCCCTTGACTCCGACATTTCCTGTAAGCGCACGCAGAATTGAGATCGCCCTACAGGTTTGCAAGCCGGCTATGTTGGTGTTCTCAACGGCATTACCCCAGAGGATCTGGCCCGGCTTGTTCACCGCGTAGACGCGAGCGACCTCCTTTACCGTGTCAATCGGAATCCACGTCTCTCGCTCCACATCCTCGAGGCTGAAGGCCGCCACTTCTTCCTTCAACGCTTCAAAGCCTGTCGTGAATTTGCTCACATAGGCCTTATCCCAGAGACCTTCCTCGATAATCACCTTGATGAAGCCCATGGCAAGGGCGCCATCAGATCCCGGCCGGGGACGCAACCAGTAATCGGCTTTCGAGCAGTATTCCGTCTTGCCCGGCTCGACCATGATCAGCTTGCAGCCTCTCTTGAGTGCCTCGTTAAGGCGTTTCGGCCTCAAGCCTTTGAAACTGCCGCCGGTGTTGAGGGGGTTGGCACCCCAGATGATGACGCACTTCACGTCTCCTTCTTGATCAGACTGAACCAGCATTGTTCCGAACGTACACGCGTCCGCTGTTCCGGTTGCAACGCCTCAGTAGTTGCCGGGGGTAATCACATTCGGCGTCTTCAAATAGGTGGCGAACCGCTGCGCGAACGCGAACTCCATTCCCTTGGGCTCGCCAAGAATCATCGCTATGCTCTCAGGCCCGAATTTATCGCTGTGTCCAATGAGTTTCTGAGCGATAGCATCCAGCGCTTCGTCCCACGAAATTCTCGTCCACCGGTTCTCCCCCTTTTCTCCCGCTCGTTTCAGAGGGTATCGCAGTCGATCGGGGTCATTGATCGTTCCCGGTATGGTCAACGGCCCTTTCGCGTCAGGGCAGATGTCGCACGGGTGTCCGCTTTTCGTATCCGGCCGAGCCCGTACCATCTTCCCCTCTTCCACCGTCGCGGTCAGGGCGCAATGATTGGTGCACAAAAAACAGAATATTCCGTGTTCTGATTTCACTGCCAAACCTCCTGGCGTTCTGATGAGCTCTGCCGTTCATTATCGCGGAAAACGCGCCATCCACGAGCTCGGTTGTATCACGAGGAATGTCCAGATGTTCCGTTCAGATGTGGCTTCCCAGGGGACCATCACGAGGCGAATACTCAGTTGCCCGATAATCGGCCGCACAGGTGCTGCGGCCCGCCCCTGCAACCGGGCGGTTGCGTCCCCGGCTCTAGAACCACACCGTTAGCCCGCCGTCCACCGACAATACCTGCCCCGTCACGTAGTCAGAAGCCCTGGATGCGAGAAACACCGCCGCGCCCTTGAGGTCATCCTCC
>JARRRG010000622.1:0-3882 GCA_037380965.1 Deltaproteobacteria bacterium | reverse complement strand
GTGCACGGGAACCTTCTGCTCGATCAAGTGATCGAGGTAAACTCCCATTTCATCTCCGGCCATGGAGACCACATACTTCGCCATTCCCTTCTTGCCGAATATGACTGCCTCGTCAGTGAGGAATATGTCCACCTTGTGTCCTTTTTGCTTGGCCGCGTGCGCAACCATCATACAGCGCGTCGGTCTGGATGGGTCATGGGGACCGGTGCTGAGAACGAAGAGAAAGTTTGCCATGATCGCCTCCTCTGAACGGGGTTGAGCCGTGGTTGAAAACGCGTTTCTGCCCGACGATCGTCCGTGCGAAGATCCGCCTCACGTGAACATGCACAGGTCGGACTCAAGAGCCAACTTGAGAAAATCTTCCGCATTGGCTATCTCCACACCTTCGATAAAAGCAGACTTCTCAAGCTCGAACATGGCAGCGGCCATGTGGCAGCCAATGAGTCTCACTCCCTCGAGCTGGCACATTTCGATCAGATCCGCGAGGTCGGGCAGCTCCGCCTTTTCGATCTTCTTCTTCATGATGTTCGTGGCGAGCTGAGACATGCCCGGTACGGCTCCCAGGGTCCCCGATGGATAAAACCGAAGCTTCTCGGCAAATCCTTTTCGGATAACGTTGAGACCGCTGAACGTGTAGTAGATGGTCGCGTCCATTCCCATGCGTACCGCATTAATCGCCAGAACCGCGGAGGGATATGCGCCGTCCAGTGTGTCTCGCGAACAGACCACGGAAAAATGCTTCTTCTTCCTCGCTTCCTGGGTCATTCTTCGTCCTCCTTTCTCCCGGATTCATTCAAGGTGAGCAAGCGATGGCCGAAAAAACGGTTTCCTCTTTCTCGGCTGCACGCACAACGCGCGTCAGCAACAATTGGGAAAGTATTATTGAGAAGTTGACCGGCAACTCATGTACGAAACAAGAAATGGTAAGTTCAATCGTCAGTTGGGATGTCGAAAGACTTCGCCACTCGTATCGGAATTCTGATTATCGAGGTGTTCTTCCGGAAAGCTTGCTCGGTTTCTTTACCGGGCCCTCGAACACTGCATTATTGAAATTAGTACTTAATCCCGCGATACTTTCGGGAAACGGAATTGTGATCGTAGCATTTGTCGTTACCTATAAACGTAAGTCAATGTCGATCGGTCAGTCAATGGAAATGTTGCAATATTGCTCCACGCGAGAGCAAAAAAAGGTGAGCAGAAGAGAATTCAGGCCGAATAATGAACCGCTCATGATCGTCGCGGGGAAGACAGCCGGCAGCGAGAGTCGGCCCACGCGCGTGTGAATCGTATGCTGACGCTCAGAAGAGATCTCTCAGCGCGCGTGTTGCCGCGAGGTGTCCGCACATGCCGTGCACGCCGCCACCCGGCGGCATCGAAGACGAGCAGACGTACAGGCCCTTCACCGGCGTGGCGTAGGCCCGCCATCTCCCCATCGGTCGCACGAACAGATCGCCAAAGCTCTGGATTCCGCCCACGATATCCCCTCCGACGTAGTTCGGATTGTACGCCTCCATGTCAGCGGGAGACATCACGTGCCTGGCTCGAATCCGGTCACGGAATCCTGGAGCGAAGCGCTCGATCTGTGCCTCGATGCGATCGGTCATGTCTACCTCGCAGCCATTGGGAACATGACAGTACGCCCACACCGTGTGCATTCCCTCAGGCGCGCGGCTCGGATCGAACAGGCTCGGTTGCGCAAGTAAAACAAACGGCTTCTCAGACGGAATTCCCTGCCAGGCATTCCGTTCCGACGTTGCGATCTCGTCCAATGTGCCGCCAAGGTGAAGCGTGCCCGCGCGGGCACAGGCAGGGTCCTTCCATGGGATGGGGTGATCGAGGGCCCAGTCCGCCTTGAAGACCCCGGGCCCGTGACGGTGCTGTTCGAGTCGTTCCCGGTACGCGCTCGGAAGGCGCTGACCCGCGATACGAGCCAATTGCCGTGGAGTGACGTCAAAGAGATACGCGCGTGCTGGGGGGAGATCATCAATCGACGAGACCGGGCGGTCAACGGTGATCGTACCTCCCCATGATCGCAGAATGGATGCCAGCGCATCCGCGACGGACTGGGAGCCACCCCGCGCGATCGGCCAGCCCACCGCGTGACCCAGTGTGCAGAGCAGAAGCCCGAACGAGGCGGTGGACCGATTTTCCAGGGGGAGGATCGAGTGGGCCGAATTCCCGGCAAAGAGGGCTCGGGCCCGCTCTCCAACGAACCACTCTCGCGCCAGTACCGCGGCGGGACGCATGGCTCGGCGCGCGAACCTCAAAAACGCCGCGGGGCCTCCGGGAAAACCGAGAGGTCTCAGCAGATCGCGGGCGAGACCGTCCACGTTTCGCAGCGCAGGGCCGATGAGTTGACCATAGGGTTCCGCGTCCGGGCCGAGTCCGGCCGCGGTCGCATCCAGGGAGCGTTCGAGCAGCACCGCTTCGCCGTCATCCAACGGATGGGCCAGGGGCACGGGCGGTTGAACCCATTCGAGGCCGTGGGAAGCAAGATCGAGTGACCGGAAAAACGGCGAGACGAGCGCGAGCGGGTGAACGGCCGAACAGACATCGTGCCGAAACCCGGGGAGAGTCAGCTCCCCGGTGCGGGTACCGCCCCCGATGGTTCCGCCGGCTTCGAGAACCAGCACCGACCGCCCTTCACGAGCGATGGTTATCGCCGCGGCCAGTCCATTGGGCCCGGAACCGACCACAACGGCATCGTACGTTCGGTCAGACAAGATGCGGCCCCCTATTACGCCGCGCCGTGAGCGCACGAAGCCGGCGGACAGGCTCGAACATCAAGGTTCGTATCTGTGCATTGTGCCGGACATTCCCCCACTGAGACCACTGCATGCGGCTGTCCACGCATGTTTGCTCGACGGTGATATCCGCGGGAACGCCGAGATGTGCGGCTAACGATCGCAGCAGGTGGGTCCATATCCTTACCTGCATCTTCGCGCCGACAACGCGAAATCCGCCCTCGTACACCGGATCGCCGGCACGTGCCAGGCCGAGCACCTGCACCATGACCTCCCCATCCTCTTCGTCCGCCGCGAAGCTCACGAGGCCGCATTCGGGATGCCCCTGAGGCGTGATGAACGTGAATGACCGCTCGTCCGCGTACACTACCATGACCCCGGTGGAAAGCGGGCCGCCGGGTGTCGACGAATCGATCAGCACGATCTCGCCCGGCCCGATGCCTGCCTCGCTCGCGAAGAACCTGTTAAAGGGCGGCTGAAACGCGGCGAAATTCTCCTTGAGCGCTGCGATCGCTTCCTTCGGTGTTACCGAG
This sequence comes from Deltaproteobacteria bacterium, assembly GCA_037380965.1. Taxonomy (GTDB): domain Bacteria; phylum Desulfobacterota; class Desulfomonilia; order Desulfomonilales; family Desulfomonilaceae; genus JARRRG01. Next base: position 605 of record JARRRG010000622.1, on the reverse strand, counting down.
GAATCCCGTATATGCAAGGTGTAAAGTTTCTGCCACAACTGACCGAAGCCGGTGACGGGACTTACGACGCCGCGTCCGTTCACGTTGAGCTTCCGGGCCTCGTCGGGCATTGGGGGCAGCTCGAGCTTCTGAACGGGTTTGGCCCAGTGTCGGACATCCACGGGAGGGCTGGGCTCCGGACCGCTTTCCATTGATGCCTGCTCCACGGAAAGACCGGCCGCCACCAGTGCGGCCGCTTCACTGTCGTAGATCCGAATAGCCCGGTCAAGCTCGGTAATTTCAAGGATGTCCCGGAGTCCTCCATGCACCCCGAAGGCCAAGAGATGTTGACCCTTTCGCTCGGTCCGCGCGCTGAGCTTCACGAGCATGCTCGCGCCGAGACCGTTGATCCGCCGAACATGGGCAAAGTTCAAGATCAGGTACCGGGGAGCCCGCGTACCGCTGCCCGGTGAGGCCGCGAGGATGGGCCCCTCATCATATCCCATCACCTCCGGGGGCAAATCGATCACACACGCGGTGTCACCGAGGCACACGGCCTTTATCTGAACGTCTCCTCGACGCTCGGCCGCGGCCTCGACAGCTACGGTGAGCTTTACCGTCCTGAC
>JARRRG010000621.1:0-2668 GCA_037380965.1 Deltaproteobacteria bacterium | reverse complement strand
TAACGGGGGTTCCGTACATAATAGTAAGCAAGGCCGTCTCCGCGTCCAACGGCGTTCGGTACTGCTCAGCTTGGGCTCTCATGCGAGCCGCCTGGAGAGTGGCACCCGCGATCGCGTTGTTGACCGCGCTCTTGACCCGGAGACGGCGTTCTTCTTCTGAGGCTCGAAGGTATTCCTTGTTCGCGTCTTCAAGCCTGGCCACGGTTTCCGCGAGAGACCGGTTTTTGGGCTGGAGAGCCAGAGCCTTCTTAAAGGTATCCAATGCGGTAAAACGGTCGCCAGCCAGATATTCAGCCCGGCCAAGGCCGATGAGCGCGGATACGTTGTTCGGCTCGTCGATCAGAATCTTCCGAAAGACATTCTTTGCCTCTTCAATCGAACCAAGAGCCAACTCGGCATGACCGAGCTGCACGCGAGCCCTCGTATCCTTCGGGTAAAAGGCAACGAGCTCTTCGAATCTCCGGGCCGCTTTCCGGTAATCGCCCTTGGAATAGTGTACCGCGCCGCTGGCCAATAGAGACCGGTAATGCCTCGGATTCACCATGAGTCCCTTCTCAAAGAGCTCCAGAGCCTGTTCCGATTTTCCGGCCTTCTCTAAGGCAAGCCCCTTCTCAAAGAGCTGGTCGGCACTCTCCTGGGCCATACCCATGTTCCAGGAGGAAAGAACAAAGATCGTTGCCGCGAGGGCTACACCACATTTTACTCGTTTTTTCATTGCCTGCTCCCCCGATGAACGTTGGTAAAGAGTGCTCGTGTGACCGATACGGTTTCCTTTGGACTGCCTCTCGAATTTTCGTTTCGGTATCGATGGGCAGGGAGCCAATCCGGATCAACCGTTGGAGGTCCGAACACGGGACCGGTTCACGTACGGAAAAACTCCCTGACGCAATGGATCACCTTGTTCCTCTGGACTTCGTTGAGGCCGGGGTACACGGGAAGCGCGAGCACTTCGCGCGATGCTTGTTCACTGACCGGAAGACTTCCTCTCCTATAGCCGAGTGCCTCGAAGCAGTCCTGCAGATGTAACGGGAGGGGGTAGTAGACCGCCGTCCCGATGTGATGTGCATTCAGGTAGTCCTGAAGCGCGTCCCGTCGTTCAAGTCTCACCACAAATTGATTAAACACGTGTCTTCTTCCTGGCAATTCCACGGGGAGGCGGAGCAGGCCTTGCTCCTCCAAATCTGAAAACGCCTCCCTGTACAAGCGAGCATTGGTTCTCCGGTCTTCATGCCACCGTTCCAGTTGGGGTAGCTTGACCCTCAGAGCCGCGGCCTGGACCGCGTCCAGCCGAAAGTTGCCGCCTACATCCGAGTGAAAGTACTTCCGGCTTGCGCCGTGATTGCGCAAGCTTCGAAGTTTTTCCGCAAGTTCGCGATCGTGGCTTATTATAGCTCCTCCGTCCCCAATGCCTCCAAGATTCTTCGCAGGGAAGAACGAGAAACAGCCCGCGTGCCCCATGGACCCGGCCATGCGACCATGATATCGGGCGCCGAGGGACTGTGCCGCGTCCTCAATTACACTCAAACCATGCTGTTGACATATTTCCAGTATCCGGCTCATCTCCGCGCACTGGCCAAAGAGGTGCACGGGAATGACCGCCTTCGTGGCCCCCCTGATCAGACCGTTCAATTGCTCGGGATCGAGATTGAAGGTGATCGGGTCTATGTCGCAGAACACGATGCGGGCTCCCACCCGATGTACTGAGCCCGCGGTCGCGAAAAACGTGAAGGTCGGAATAATGACTTCGTCGCCCGCTCCGATTCCAAGTGCCATCAGGGAAGCGAGAAGCGCGTCCGTTCCCGAAGAGACGCCAATGGCGTGCTCGACCCCGCAGTACGACGCGACCTCGCGTTCGAACGCGTCCAGCTCCGGCCCCCCTATGAATCGGTTGCTCTCGAGGACGCGGATAACCGCGTCTTTCAATTCGTTCCAGATCGGCTGATGAATCGGGTCCAGATCCAGCATGGGAACGTCAATGTCCGTATCGAAGCCCAACGCGCCCGCGGGCTTGTCGGCGGTTATTCCATTGGCGGTATCCGTGATCGGACCCGGATGAGAAGACCGCTCAAATTGCCGGGACATGGATTCACTCCAGACTTCCGGGTGACCCGGTTCTCCCCCTGGTACGGGAGAAATAACGAGCCAACCGGTCGCGTCGTTCATTCAGTGTTCGGTTCTCATAGCGCCGCACAGGCGAATTTGCAAGAATGTCTTCCGATTCCCGCCAGATTCTCGCTCCAAATCCCATTGCGTCACAGCGCTGCCGCGCACCTCGGATTCTATCCGAGGCGAAGATCCGGGGTTATTCCCGGAGAAATTTTCGTCTTTTTTTGCCAAGTCCTCGAAGCATGCACGACGGAAAAGAGTTCCCGGTCCGACACACTCTTCGGGAACCCCTACGAAGACGGCCGGTGCACCTCGTGCCTGGTGTCCCGTACAGAATTGCTTCGCCGGTACGTTACATTTCTTGACAATTCCGATCCGGCCTTTATAGTGGCGGCAAGAGTCACTTGCGAGGCGGAGGTGGTAAAGAAGATATGAAAACCTTCCTGGACCATCTCTATTTCTCACTAGTTTCGGTGCTGGTCAGTCTCATTGCCCTGTACATCGTCCTTTACGTAGCGGACGGCGTGCTCGCCCAAATTGGGATGTCCTTCGGCTTCCGCAA
>JARRRG010000620.1:0-2671 GCA_037380965.1 Deltaproteobacteria bacterium | reverse complement strand
ACCCGGTACACTCCGATCCGTCGGCCGAATGCAGTCATCGGCAGAACATCGGAGGAAAGTCAGCGTGTTTTCGTACGGGCTGGATATCAAGGACGAGCCGATTCCTCCGGCTCCAGGGTTCCTGCCCTCCGCTTTGAGAGTTGAACATCCCTGCCACGATCGCATACGGATCCCGGTCAAGGAGTACATCTCTCCGACGATCAATATGCCTTTGCAATAATGTTACCATAGTTGGCGCGGGATGTCTTTTTGGAATGGGGTCATGAGCAGCCGGAGCCGGCAGTGAATTGATAGGCACGGTTCATGTGGGAAGGACGACATCTCTTTGAGGCTCCGGTTGGGATGTGCGTGGAACGCGGATCTCCGAGTTCCTTGTTCGAACCACTGACTGCTGAGAGATTCATCTGTCATTTTCTGACGCCTGCGATTCTCTTCCTCATTACTGTCCGGGCCATTGAAAGTTTTGAGGAGCCTCCTCCTCGCGAGCTGCGATGGAGAAAGTCGTCGACCGTGGCCTGGATTCTTCTGAAAGTGGAAAACACGATGGACCCTGCCGGCAGGAACCTGTTATGGTGACAGTCAGACAGCGGTGTGCACCAGGTACTGAGTGAGCAAAGATTCTCGGAAGTGGAGGTTCGTTACGATGGCGGAGTACCGCAAGTACTGGTCCGAGCCTATGGAAACGCTCTCACCTGACGGATTCTATGAGGTTCAGACCGGAGCGCTGCTCAAGGAACTGAACTATGTGTGGCAAAATTCCCTCTTCTATCAGGAGAAATTTCAGCGGGCCGGCATTGAGCTCGGTGACATCAAGGGGCTAGAAGATTTGAGCAAGCTCCCGTTCACGGAGAAGAGCGAGCTGAGGGAGAGTCTCGCTTCATCCCCTCCGCTGGGGAAGCACGCGGCCACAGAGATCGGCAGCGTCATTCGCGTCTATTCCACGAGCGGCACGACCGGAACCCCTACCTATATCGGTCTTACCGCGCACGATCGGGAGGTGTGGCGCGAAACCGCCATGAGGGCCATGTGGACATGCGGAATGCGGCCCAACCATATCGTGCCCCTTCCCATCGGGACCTTTTTCATAGCCGCGTCCTACGGTGAGGCCATAGAAAGTCTCGGCGCGACGCTGGTTCCCGTGGGCGTGGGAGCAACGGACAGGCTCATCGGGGCTATCAGAAATCTCGGCGCCAACTACATCCTGAGCACCGCGTCGTTTCCCCTGTACCTGATCAACTACTGTGAGAAAAAAGGAATAGATGCGAGGGGTCTGGGCATCAGAGGCTTCATGGTGGGCGGCGAGCCTGGCGGAGGCATTCCCGAAATCCGGCGGAAGATGGAGGAGGCATTCGGCGCGGTGGTCCAGGAATGCATGGGAAACGGAGACATGCTCGGCCTGATGTGGGCCGAATGTGAATACAAGAACGGGATGCATTTTGTCGGTCAGAGCGCGTGCCATGCCGAGATCATCGACCCCGCCAGCGGTGAGTCTCTCGACGTGAAAAAAGGCGTCCGAGGAGAGCTGGTCTACACCTCCCTGGACAGAGAATCCCAGCCGCTGATCAGGTTTCGGACACGAGACCATGTGCAGATAACCCAGACCGAGTGCGAGTGCGGGAGAACAGGATTCTGTATCAAATGCATCGGACGCACCGACGACATGCTCATTATCTCCGGAGTCAATGTGTACCCCTCTGCTGTGAAGGACGTTATCAGCACACTGGCGCCTCACGTCACAGGAGAAATGGTCATTCAGCTCGACCAGGAGCCGCCCTCCGTGGAACCGCCCATGAAGATAAAGGTCGAGCATGGAGAAGAACCGGGTGATCTTGGTGAGCTTGCGTCCCGGATAGAACACCTGCTGAGAGAAAAGCTCATCTTCAGCTCACGGGTGGAACTTGTGCCGCCGGGTACGCTCCCCAAGTACGAGTACAAGGCCCGTCTCGTTGAAAAAACGTACGAATAGGGGAGCGTTGCCACTCAACCGGTGGACCGTGGCAACAGCACCGACCTGAAGGGGGAGAGTCCCTGCGGCTGAAGAGCGGTCGGTCCGCCGCGCCGGTTGAAAAAGGCGACCTTGAAGACTTAGGGCTACCATCCGGGCTACGAAGTTCGGCTCGTTCCACCGCATCAAGGACCAGCCGAGCCAGTTTCTCGCCTGTCTCATGGCTTCGGAGTTTTTCTGCACATCAATTGTTTTAACAGCCCGGAGATTGTCCGGTCGGATCATTTCCTTGACTTCTCGCGGTGAAGGAGTGAATTCTCCAAGTTCAGCGCTCTGTGTTACGCGATTAGTGAGATGGCGCAAATCTCGACTGGCCTCCTTATCCTGGAAGTACTCTCGAAGCGGTCCTTTGAGGTACGCCAGTAGATCAACGGCCAACAGATTGATTGCGCGAAGCAAGAAATCCTCGTGTTCACCTGCCGGGAAGTCTGAAAACCTGACTGTGTCTCGTACAGTGTCCGAATCTTGTAAATAGCTTCCTCCTTACGGATTGCGTCTAGCTCCCAACATCATTGAAAAACTCTTCTTCGCTCCAAACCACCCCATCGTTGATCCAACCGCTGGTTGCAGTACCAACACATTGGTTGAAATCGGTCAGGACTCCTGGCAACCGCTATCACTGTTGGACTGTTCGGATACCGTGTGCGTTCGGAAGAAGATTCCCTG
>JARRRG010000619.1:0-2675 GCA_037380965.1 Deltaproteobacteria bacterium | reverse complement strand
GCCTTTCTCGAGCGCGAACCGGATCGCCCTGCGGACCAGCTTCTTCGTCGCGGTGGGACTCATGGGCTTGACACCGATGCCTGACGCGGGATCGAGGACGATTCCCATGGTCGCTCCAAGAAAATCAATCAACTTCTCCGCGCCTTCACTTCCGGATTTCCACTCGATCCCCGCGTACACGTCTTCGGTATTCTCCCGGAAAACAACCATATCCACGTCTTCAGGTCTTTTGACGGGCGCGGGAGTGCCGGGGATGTATCTCACCGGACGTACGCACGCGTACAGGTCGAGTTTCTGACGAAGGGTCACGTTGAGGCTTCGGAAGCCGCTTCCCACCGGGGTGGTCAGAGGCCCTTTGATGACTACCACTGCCTTTCGGACGGCTTCCAGGGAGCTGTCGGGAAGGTGCTCTCCGGATTCACGAAAGGATTTCTCGCCCGCGGCTATCTCCCACCACTGGATGGACCGTTTTCCTCCTGACACTTTTGCCACGGCAGCGTCAAACACGGGCTGCGACGCGGCCGTGATGTCCGGTCCAACCCCATCGCCTTCGATGAAGCCTATGATCGGGTTCTCCGGCACGTGAACTCCGCCTCCTTCTCGCAGCGTAATCCATTCTCCGCGGGAAGGCCGCTCGTCAAAACCGATTTTCATGACACAACGCTCCCCCAAAATCTCATATTCGCTCCACCGGACCGGTACCTTACGGCTCCCGTCGGTCTCTTGTCTACACCGTGATTGTCAAGCCCTTCTGACAACTGTGAAGGTGACCCAGGGAGGATCGGCGACTTCATGAAAGATCTCATATTGCTGTTCCATGAAGAGGTCCTTGAGAACGCGCGCTTGTTCCTCATTGATCCCCGATACAATCCAGAACTTGTGACTATTGACTCCGACGCGTGTACTGAGATCTCGCAATACGGTGAATGGGAGGTTGGCCGCAACCACCTCAAACGGCCGGTCAACAAACAATCGAGCTTCTCCTTCTTCAACCCGAATCACCGCTGAAAGTGAGTTTGCTTCCACATTCCTTCGGACTACTTGAATGGCCAGGTGGTTTCGGTCGACAGCCAAGATATGCTTGATTCCCATTCGAGCAGCCGCAAGGGCCAGTATGCCGCTCCCGGTCCCGAGATCCAGGAAGGACCAAATACGGTGGCTTCGGATGATTCTCCCCAGGGCACGCAGGCAGGAAACGGTCGTGGGATGACTTCCGTCCCCGAAAACCACTGAAGGATCGAGCTGAATAGACTCCGGAAGGACGTTCGGCCGGTCCCCGGAGACAAATCGCAGCCCCGCCACACTGATGCCTTCAGTCGGAAGACCCCTCTGCCAATCACCGTACTTGATGATATGACAGGAAGCCTCACCAAGCCCGTAACCACCCACAATACCGTTCACGAAATCGTCTTCTGAGCGCGTGAAAAAGAGGTAGGAAAATTCTTCTTCGTTCCACAATCCGATAAATGAAGGGGGAGGGGACGGAAGATCGGCCCCCAGCTCCCCCCGGATCTCGTAAATGTAAAGATGGGCATCCGGGGGGATCATGAGTCTGTCTTCTTCCGGGAAGGGCAAGGAATGCGCAGGCCGCCCCTAGACTTTAATCACCCCGAGCTCGCGGGCTATGGCAACATAAATCTCCACCGCATCCAGCATATCTCTTTTCGCGGCTGCCAGCTCGGCAACTTCTCCTGCGGTAAGATGGTCTCTCTGCAGGAGACCGTCTATTCGCTGATTAATGCGGACGATCTGTTCGGGAGAAGCCAGTTCACCCATGTCGAGCTCAGGCTCAACCTTTTCCGGTTCGGGTGCTTTCTTTGGCTCTTCGGCAACTTTGCCCTCCCAGCTATCCAACTCCTTCCATTTACTGATGGTAGCGGGACTGACTCCAACGCGCCGTGCCAGATCTTTGTTGGTAATGTTCCCACCTGCATTCATATACAGGTTGAGCGCCTTGTCACGCGCAGCCTTTTTTCGAACAACTCCTGCGGCCCGCCTGGCAGGAGCCTTCGGAGCCCTGAGCTCCGACTCCCACTTGTCGTCTCGCTTCCACCGCCCGACGGTAAGAGGATTCACCTTTACCGTGTCGGCTATCTCCTTGTTGGTGATCTTCCCTTTGGCCTTGAGATACATTTTCTTGGCCTGCTGACGCGCCTCTTTCTTCATGCTGCTTCCTCCCGGATTTTATCCGTCCTCATTTATCCTAATTGCGTGTTCAATTAGGAATTCATACACTCTATGTTGCACAAAGTGTGATCATAGACACCGATAACATAGTTTTTTAACCATTGCAAAAAAATTTGCCGCTTCCAAACCTTTTTTGGTGATACCATCCGAGCGGACTGACACTTGACCCGGGGAAAGCGTGGACCTTTTCAATGTAAGTATCGGTCAGGCCCTTCAATCATGCTTCCCACTCCCGGTGCGGTGACAGGCCCTATTTGCTTGAGTCCAATCTGAGATAACATTCTCTTGGGATAGTACCCCGCGTACGAAAGCCCCTGCTCGCTGACGCGCACCGCGCGTACATATCCTCGATAACAAGATTCGGTTGAAGACCGACTCAATCAGAGCATGTGGAGGATGATCATGGTATGTGGTTCACCCGAGTTGGAGCTTTGAGGCAGGGGCTCTTTTGGCCGGCACCATTATTGCCACTCCACCCTCTTTTATTG
>JARRRG010000618.1:0-3540 GCA_037380965.1 Deltaproteobacteria bacterium | reverse complement strand
GTCAATCGACCGGCTCATAAAGCGGCTTATCAAGGTTGGAGCAAGAGCGTCCTATCACGCAAGGAGGTGGCTTGTCCATGTTGCGTCAGCGTGCCTTTTGGCCCAATCATTGACGCCTCCGGGGTTCCGCCTTTTGTGCCCCGGCTTGGACAAAGGTGAAGATTTTCAACATCGGCTAAGGTGCGCAGTTAACATCTGGTGGTTTCACCAGTATCCTTAAATCAGGAGGAAGATGTGCCCATGAGAGCGAAACAAGACAACAACACAAACAAAATGAAAGAATTGATTAGCGTGGCTATGGGAGATGAGCAGGCAGATCTGGTCATCGCAAACGGTGATGTGCTCAATGTTTATACAGGCGAATTACTGAAGAATTGGTCAGTCAGTATCAAGGGAGACAGAATAGCCTTTTTGGGGACCGAAGCAGACCACACCGTCGGCCCGAAGACACAGGTTATTGATGCTGATGGCAAGGTACTAATCCCCGGCCTGATCGACGGTCACACGCATGTGTGCTGGCTTTCAAGAATTGACGAGTTTTTAAGGCAGGTGATCCCCGGCGGGACCACGACCGTCGTTACAGAGACCATGGAGCCGTTTCCGATTATGGGCCATGAAGGAGTCCTCGAGATGCTGGAATCGATCAAAGACCAGCCCATCAAGGTGTTTGCAACAGGACCTTCCGTGGTTTCTATCAGCCGAATGACCCAGGGCATGGGCCCCGAAAAGGAGAAGCTTCAGGAACTGCTGAAGAGGGATGACATAGTGGGGCTGGGTGAGACCTATTGGCAGGCCTTGATCCAGGATACGGACAGGGTTATTCCCCTGTTTTACGAGACGCTACGTTCCGGGAAGGCACCAGGATACGGACAGGGTTATTCCCCTGTTTCACGAGACGGTACGTTCCGGGAAGGCAATAGAAGGTCATTCCGCTGGAGCAAAGGGAAACAAACTATCGGCATACATAGCTTCCGGCGTATCCAGCTGCCATGAATCCATAAGCGTAGAAGATGCCCTTGAGAGGTTGAGACAGGGCATATATGTAATGGTACGGGAAGGAAGTGTGAGGCGTGACCTGGAGGCTATTTCAAAGATAAAAGATCGAGCCGTGGATCTCAGGCGGCTGATATTGGTCTCGGACGGGATAGTCCCGAAAGATGTCTTGAAATACGGCTATATGGAGTATGTTGTTCAAAAGGCCATCAATTTGGGGTTTGATCCGGTGGCAGCCATCCGAATGGCCACCTTGAATGTGGCTGAACGTTTTGCTTTGGACCGGGCTATTGGCGGCATTGCCCCGTGCAGATATGCCGACATCTTGATAATACCAGAGTTACACAAGATAGATGCAGAGCTTGTAATCAGCAATGGTAAGGTTGTCGCGCGGAATGGAGAGTTGCTGGTATCGCCGAGGAGCCATGCTTATTCAGAGGCAAGCCTGAACACCGTTCGCGTTCCAAGAAAAGTGACGTCCGCCGATTTTTCCATTCACGCAGGAGAAGCTGCGTCACCCACCCGAGTGAGGGTGATAGACCAGGTTACTGATCTTGTTACCAGGGAGTTGCAGGTAGAGGTTTCAGCCTCCGGAGGAAAGATAAGATCTGATGTAAGTCGCGATATCGTCAAAGTTGCGGCAATAGATAGGGCAAATAATCAAGGAAAGCTCTTTGTCGGTCTTGTGAGAGGATTCGGGATCAAATCGGGGGCCTTCGCAAGCACAGGCGCCTGGGATACATCCGATATCGTAGTGGTCGGTGTTAGCGGTGAGGACATGGCAGGGGCCGTGAACAGAGTTGTGGATTTGCAAGGGGGCATAGTGGTTTATGCAGATGGAAAGGTTCAAGCGGAACTACCGTTGGAGATACTGGGCCTTGCCTCAAGTCGGCCGATGGAATTTGTAGCTGCCAGGCTGAAAGAAATTGAGCAAAGACTTCACGATCTTGGCTGCTTGCTCGCAAACCCCCTTCTGACTTTAACGACACTCACCTGTGCGGCTATCCCTCATCTGCGGATTTGTGAGGAGGGGTTGGTGAGAATAAGAGACGGAAACAGGGAGAAATTAATGGTGAAATAAGAGATATGTGACAAAGTGAAGGAAGCCCTTGAAAATCAGGTCTGTTTCCCGAAGCAGGACGGACATCGCTCCCGGTGCGGTTCGCGGAAGAATGCCAAACGTGGTAGGCGGCCAAACGGCGTATGACCCCCCACTGGATTGCCCTCCCGTGTCATAAACAGTTCGGCTGGTTTTCGAATCGGTCGGGTTCTCTGTTCCGGAGGAGAACCATGAGACTCGCGGGTCGCGAAGAAATGGGCTACTACCCAATTCTGTCCTTCGGGCTGATGATGTAGAGCAGCGCCAAGACCAGGACGAGGACAATCCACTTCTCGCTCACGGGTTTACATCTCCTTCTTGTGATTAAGGTCTATCCCTCAAGGAGAGACCCACGAACCCCTAAACATAGTTCGATGATTCTGGGGGGATATGATTAAATCGGGCCAAGGCACCCTGATGGACCCCTGATCGGCGGCACCCGTCAGGGAAAGAGCGTTGATGGCGTTTGCCACGGGTTTTTCCGAGTTACGGCGCGTTGTTTGGCAGGCCAGCGTCTGAGCACACGTTCCAATCGCTCATTTCTCATGGCGAGAGGAGAATGCTTCCACTCCTGGCCGGCGTGGCTGTCCGGGTGGTAGGAGAAAAAAGTGCTTGACAAGATAGATATATCCATATAGCATCAGATTTATATATATGGCAAGCCAACTGATCAACGTCAATTGATTGCAAGGAGGATGAGCTTTGAAAAGGTTCTTATCAGCGGTAATAGCGGCCTGTGCGGTGATCGTCTGTCTTTCACCAGCCGACTCGCACGCAGGAGTCATCGATTATATACTCGGGTACGTGCCCGGGCAGAGGTATATCCGGACGTTCACTGCCGGGAATTCGAATACCACTCAGTACACATACACCTATCAGCAACCCTATTCGTACGCATCCCAGCGGGCTTACACGGCCGGACCCGCGCCCCAGGATCGCGGGCGTGTGACGACGCGCGAAGTGAGAAGGGCTCAGAGACCGCGGTATGCAGGTCGACCGATATCTCAGCCTGTTCAAGCAAGGTACCGCGCCTCGTACCCGAATCGGTCACAACAGTACCCCAGAGTCCAACGCCAGCGTCAACCGAGGCAAACAGTCTACAACCCCTGGCTTTACAGCCGCTATCAGTACAGTCCGCAATACGGGCAGTACGGTTCATATGGTTCCTATGGGAGATCGTGCACAGGATCCTCCTGAGGATGGTGATTGCGCGCCGTGAGCGCGAGACCCTGTCAAATGGAAAGGCTGCTTCTTCTTGTGGGGCACCTTTTAGTACAAACTGGCGCCACGCGTCAGTGGAGCCCATGTAGGCTCAACTTTCGGTGGATGCTGCCTCGAAATCCGGCAAGACTCGATTGAATCCAGCTAGGACCGCCAGTGAAGAGCCCCCGGCCATCCCGGGGGCTTTCCATTTCTTGGTGAGTGCGCTCAACCTGAGCCGATTCATA
>JARRRG010000617.1:0-2684 GCA_037380965.1 Deltaproteobacteria bacterium | reverse complement strand
ATGCTGACCAACCGGAACAGGTCAAATTCACGCTGAGGGTCCTGTACGCACTCGTTCCCTGTATATGCAATGGGGTAGCATTTTGCATTGCCCTGCATTATCCTATAAGTAGTGAAGTTCACGAGGAGATCCGGGCGGCTATTGCAGATCGAAAAGCGGGAAGAAGGTATTCCAATCCTCTCACGGGTGTGTCGCGCCGTACTCATGACAGTTCAGGATGAGATGACGGACTCAAAGTTTTTGCCGCGGGGCTCGCTCTCCTGTGAGATAGAGCAACGAGGAGATTGAGAAGTGGATCAAATGTGGTTTGTCATGGGCATGAATCTTTTGGTTGTGCTGGCACTTATGATATGCGTGTGGCCGTTTAGCATTATCAAAAAGGATTCCAGTATAGTAGACGTGTTCTGGGGAATCGGGTTTGTACTCATCGCCTGGAACACCTTTTTTCATGCGCACGGTTTCTTGTGGCGAAAGCTACTCATTGCCACATTAACCACCATATGGGGCTTGCGGCTGTCCTTTCACATTTATGCGCGGAATCTTGGCAAAGGAGAAGATTCCCGCTATCAGGCGTTTCGAGAGAGGTATGGAAACCGCTACTGGCTGGTCAGCCTATTTACCGTTTTCCTCCTTCAGGCCTTGTTACTATGGGTGATCTCATTGGTCATACAGGCGGGCCAGGTATCCCAGTATCCACAGTGGCTCACATGGCTCGATGCATTGGGGGTCGCAGTGTGGGCAGTGGGCTTCGCTTTCGAGGCCGCGAGCGACTGGCAATTGACCCGTTTCAAGGCTGATCCCTCAAACAAAGGCCGGGTCATGGATCAGGGGCTGTGGGCGTACAGTAGGCATCCGAACTACTTCGGTGAATCCCTCGTGTGGTGGGGCATGCTGCTGATTACGTTATCGAATCCAATAAATGCCTGGACGATCGTGAGCCCTTTGCTGATAACTTTTCTGCTCCTCAAAGTGTCGGGAGTAGCCCTTATGGAGAAGACGATCGTCGAAAACAGACCGGAATATAGGGATTATATCAACCGCACGAGTGCCTTCGTCCCTTGGTTCACGGGGGGAAAAAGATCTTCTGGATGATCGCGTTGGAAGGTGTCAGCGGTTGTCGCATTCTTTGATGAAGACCGACGTCAAGTTTGATCTCTCAACCTGATTCGGGCCCGTTGTTTGATCTGTGGCGTCTAGCCCGATCTCTGATCGAGGTAGATGGTAACGCCATAAAGGCTTTGACAGCAGGATTTACGGTGCTCAGATATCTCCCCCGCATACTCTTGAGCCTTGCAGTGGCCGTCGTGGTAGCCGTAGTCTTGGCCCCCCCAATGCTTCTGGCCACCCTTTTCACGTCCTCAGGGCGCCCGGGCCAGGTGGCAGGCTATATGTGGTCATGGGCGGTTGCAAAGTCTCTGGGAATAACGGCATCGGCAACGGGAACAGAGAATGTAAACGTCGGGCAATCGTACGTAGTAACTCCCAATCATCAGGGGAATGCGGATGTGCTGGCCATTGAGTTAGCCCTGCCCATCAAGGTCCTCTGGGTCATAAAAAAGGAACTCACGAAGATACCTTTTTTCGGGTGGGCTCTTGCGCGCAGCGGGGCGATATGCTTAGACAGGTCGAAGCCGGGAGAGGCCTTGGCAGAACTGTTGGAGGGAGCAGGCAAGCTCAGGGGTGGATGGTCTCTACTCATCTACCCTGAGGGCACGAGATCTCCGGGCGTCCAACCGCAACCTTTCAAGGCAGGTGCATTCAGGCTCGCTATTGCAGAGGGTATTCCCATTCTTCCGGTTACCATAAACGGTGCCCACCGCATATGGCCCAAAAAGACCCTCAAGTTTCGTCCAGGGCATATGACCCTCACCATCGGGAAACCAATACCCACTTCTGACATGACCGAAGATGACGTCCCTCTGCTCATCGAGAAGACTCGGAGTGCGATACTCGAGAATCTCATTCCCGACTATGACCCGTTCGAGCCAAAGGTTTTCGAAGCTCGGGCGACGCGCCGGGCCTAAGTGCCTTTCCGTGAAGCTTTAAATAGGTCTTGATATCGGATCTCAGTCGAAGCCGGCTCTTCGCTTTTGCGAAGGCATTTCTTTTGGCCTCTCAGCCTGTGTTTCCTGAAGGCCCCCAGTAGTTGCTGATGAGCTCAGTCCGAAGTCTTATGAGTCGCTCCGGAAACTTTAGCTGCGGGAGTCGTGCTGGTTCAGTTCCACACGGTCAATAGAGGTGCCCGGTCATGCCGCGTGTATCTCGCAGTAGCCCATGGGACAAGCACAATTCAGACAGATCTCTTGTCGAATGCGCTTACGGACTAGGTTCGAGATAGTCGATGAATTTCAGCATGGTCTCCTTAATGGAATTGGAGAGTTCCTCCTTAGAAAGCATCTCATTGAGACCGACGATGAGCCTTCTGGTGTTTCCTTCAAGGCGCATTTCAAATCGTTCGGTCACCTGATATCTGGCCTAAGGGCTAGAGCTGATTCACGGCTTTCTTAGGAGCGCCGTCTTCTCCAGGCTATCGGTGAAGCTGCCACACTCCCGTTTATTTTTGGGCTCCGGTTTTGACCCGGCCGCCTCGGAACCGGTCAGGTCTGAATGGGGCTTACGAAGGATAAGGCCTTTCTTATCTACCATGGCGACAGTCACTGAAGCCTCCGAACTTGCGCTAAGTG
>JARRRG010000616.1:0-3138 GCA_037380965.1 Deltaproteobacteria bacterium | reverse complement strand
GCCTATACCTAATCCTTTCTTTATGTAAAAAACGGACGATCCTATACATACGCCTAGAGAGGCAACCAAGTCAAGAAAAAAACCAAATATATGGCTATTTGTTATCAATTGGCTAAGTGATCCAGATAAGCCTGCGAATCTATGTCAGTTCGGCGACAATGAGACAGACCGGGAAACCAGAGAACAGCACCTACCGACACCGCGTACATCCGCTGCACGCGAGGACTTTTTTCTTATGGGAGAGCAATCGACGGGGAATTCCTTGACAAGCGATCCCCAAACAAGAGCGAAGGACCTCCTTGTGGCAGCGAGGCGCGCACCGGCGAATCACGTGCCGGATCTTGACTGTACGAGTCGTTCTCGTTATTCTATTCCGACCCATGCACCCACCATCTCCTCTGAATTCCAGACGGGGTAGCACATGACCGGGGCCGATCTTGTGAGTCACGTCCCACAACAGGCCGCAACGTTTGATCCACCGAAATTTCACCGACCGTTGAAGGAGGTGCCTGTATGCTCACGGGTCTGAACCGCCAGGTTTTCACTCAACTCAGCTATGGTTTGTACGTCGTAACGTCCCATCTCGACGAGCAGCTCAACGGACAGATCGTGAACACGGTGCTCCAGGTTACATCCGAACCGCCGCGCGTGGCCGTAATCATCAACAAGAACAACTTCACCCATGAGCTGATCTCGAAGAGCCGGGTGTTTGGAGCCAGTGTCCTCGACGCGTCGACTCCCATGATCTTCATCGGCTTGTTCGGATTCAAGAGCGGAAGAGATGTGGACAAGCTGGCCAAGGCCGAATTCATTCGAGGCAGCACCGGCGTGCCATTGGTCACGGAACATACTCTGAGCGTGCTGGAGGCCAGGGTCATCGACGAGGTGGACGTGGGAACCCACACCCTCTTTGTGGGAGAGGTGATCGCGGCCGAGCTTCTTCGCAGCGGTGAACCTCTGACGTACGCGTATTACCACACCCACCTGAAAGGGAAGTCCCCAAAGTCCGCGCCCACGTATAATCCTGAGAAATAGCATATAACCGGGCATCGGTCGTGTACGGGTTACGGGAGCTCGCACTGCATCCTGAGCACTGACAATTTCCGGCCAGTGCCAGAAGGCCGGTGATACCAATCGCGTGAACCTTGACGAGCAATCGGCCTCCGTCTTTGTGACGGAAACTATTGAAGGGGATGCTTCGCGAAGCCGTCCTTGTCTTGCTCCCCGCGTCATCGATGATTCTTGATGTCCCCGGTGGTTGGCTCGGTTGAAAATCGTGATTATTTCCATACAGCTTGCCGTACTCTCCTTCCGTTGTCGGTCCCAGGCTCTCCGGACGTACGATCAACCTTGTGACGCTTGGTGACCTCATTGGAGCCAGGGCCGTGACGCGTTTCCTCATGCCTTTGCTTTATTCGTTCTTGCGCAAGGAGGTACCGGCGAAGTACCTTCTTGAAAAGGGGGTTCCTCCCGGAGCAGCGGGGTGAAGCCGTGACAGAGGAAAATGATGAAATATACTGAGTCGTTCACCGAGCGGCGTCACCGATCGCGTTCTTATTTTGCAGGCACCGCGAGCGTCGTTGTTTCTCCGCTCCACAGCGGTTGCCGAGATCCCGGTCGAGTGCTCGAGGCCGTGCGAACGTGCCGGCAGGACAGAGCACGAGGTTAAGTCAATGGCGAAGACCTCAAAATCCTTATCTGAGGTGCATCGCTCTGTGACGATTCCGAAGGGCCCAAGCCTGATGAAGCGCATGTTCGCGTTCTTCGGGCCCGCGTACCTCATCAGCGTCGGGTACATGGATCCGGGCAACTGGGCGACGGATCTGGAAGGAGGGGCACGTTTCGGATACACGCTCGTATGGGTACTGCTGATGTCCAATGCCATGGCGGTGTTGGTGCAGACACTTTCTGCAAGGCTCGGCATTGTATCCGGACGGGATCTTGCCCAGGCATGTCGGGACAATTACCCCCGTTCAATAACCTATTGCCTTTGGATTCTCGCGGAAGTTGCAATCGCTGCATGCGACCTGGCCGAAGTGCTGGGAGCCGCGATCGGGCTGAATCTCCTTTTCGGGATTCCTTTGCTGTGGGGCGTGGTTTTTACCGCTTTTGACACGTTATTGTTCCTCGCGATTCAACAGTTCGGAATGAGAAGGTTCGAGGGCATTATCCTCTCTCTCATAACGGTGGTCGGGCTCTGCTTCATATTTGAGGTGCTGCGGTCCACCCCCGATTGGATGCAAGTGGCGCACGGCTTTGTGCCTCATATTCCGAACGGCGGGCTTTATATTGCCATAGGTATTGTCGGCGCAACGGTCATGCCTCACAACCTTTACCTCCATTCAGCTCTGGTGCAAACCCGCGCGTATGACACCTCGACGGAGGGGAAGCGCCAGGCTTGCCGGTATAATCTGTTGGACTCCACCATAGCCCTCAATGCGGCTTTTTTTGTCAACAGTGCGATCCTCATTGTCTCTGCGTCCACATTTTTTAGTCGGGGAATTGTTGTAACCGAGCTCCAGCAAGCGCACAGCTTGTTGTCCCCCCTCCTGGGAACTGCGTTGGCAGGCATTTTGTTCGCGCGGCATTTTGTTCGCGCTTGCACTGCTTTGTTCCGGCCAGGCCTCCACACTTACCGGCACGCTTGCAGGTCAAATAGTGATGGAGGGCTTCCTGCGTTTCAAGATCCGTCCGTTTCTCCGCCGTCTTCTGACCCGAATGCTCGCGGTGATACCGGCCGCGGCAACGATCCTGTACCTGGGTCACGATGCAACGTACAAGCTGCTCATACTGAGCCAGGTCATCCTGAGCTTGCAGCTTCCGTTCGCGATTATTCCTCTCATTCATTTTACAAGCGACAAAACAATAATGGAGGATTTTGCCAACAGGTATTGGGTCCAAGCCCTTTCCTGGCTCATAGCCGCAATCATTGTGGGCCTCAATGCAAAACTCGTCCTTGACCAACTACATGTATGGATTAGTACGAGCGCCGCGCCCGGGTTCATTTACGCAACCGTTGTTCCGCTGGTAACTCTTTTGGGGGGATTGCTCCTGTACATAACGCTCAGACCGTTTGTGCGCTTGCCGACCAGAGAGGCCTTCCCCGCGTGGAAAAAAATCAGCCAATTGATTCGGGCC
>JARRRG010000615.1:0-3421 GCA_037380965.1 Deltaproteobacteria bacterium | reverse complement strand
GCGACGAGCCAAGGACGAACTGGAGCAGCGTGTCCAGGAGCGGACGGCGGATCTGTCGCAGACGGTGGATAGGCTCCAAGGTGAGATAGCCCGGAGAGAACTTGCGGAAACCGTCCTTCGCCAGCGATCCGAGCAGTTGAGAATGCTGGCCTCGGAACTGACCCTCGCCGAACAGCGGGAGCGCCGCCGCCTGGCCGAGGTGCTCCATGACGACCTTCAGCAGCTTCTGGTGGGCGCTAAGTTCCGGATGTCTTCGCTCGACCGGTCGCCGGACGAAGCCGTCAAGAGGGCCGCCGCGGAGGTCCATGAGCTGATCGACCAGTCCATTGAGTGTTCGCGCTCGCTAACGAGCGAGCTTAGCCCCCCGATCCTGCATCAGGGCGGCCTGGTGCCCGCCCTTGAATGGCTGGCCGTCTGGATGCAGCAGAAGCACGGGCGGAACGTCCAACTCGACATCGGACAGAAAGCGGAACCGGATTCGGAAGACATGCGCGTGCTGCTGTTCCAGTCCGTCCGAGAGCTGCTGTTCAACGCCGTCAAGCACGCCAAGGTTAAGACGATCCAGGTCCGACTTCGGAGATTGGACGATCACGTTGAGGTCACCGTCTCGGACGATGGGGCGGGGTTCGATCCGCAGACCGTCGAGCCCAAGGAGGGCCAG
The DNA here is from genome assembly GCA_037380965.1 of Deltaproteobacteria bacterium. Classification (GTDB taxonomy): domain Bacteria; phylum Desulfobacterota; class Desulfomonilia; order Desulfomonilales; family Desulfomonilaceae; genus JARRRG01. The sequence continues at coordinate 2,760 of JARRRG010000615.1, read as the reverse complement.
ACCGGCGGGTTCGGGCTGTTCAGCATCCGCGAGCGGCTGGACCTGCTGGGCGGAAAGATGGAGATCGACAGCGCCCCCGGCCGGGGCAGCCGGTTTACGCTATGTGCGCCGCTGGGATCCGCTGCGCCGGCGGAGCAGCAGTTGCCCACTACACTCGCGGGCGTGCGGATATCCCGAGCAGGCCCGCTTCCGGGCAGGGCCACGGGGGCCGCGTGCTCGACCGCTCACAGGATCCGGGTTCTGTTGGTTGACGACCATGTCGTCGTTCGGCAAGGGCTTTCGCACCTGCTGAGCGAAGAGCCGGACATCGAGGTCGTGGGCGAGGCCTCCGATGGGCAGACGTCCCTCGAGATGGTCCGTCAGTTGCACCCGGACGTCGTGACGATGGACGTCAGCATGCCGGGCATGGACGGCATCGAGGCCACAAAGAGAATCCACGCAGAGTTTCCGGACGTGAAAGTGATTGGTCTGTCGATGTTCGAGGAGCCCCAGCGAGGCCAGGCCATGCTCGCCGCCGGCGCGGTGAAATACCTGTCCAAGAGCGGTCCGTCGGAGGCGCTGGTCGCCGCGATCCGGGCGTGTGCCGGACCGCATCCTCCCGGGCCCGGGACAACTGCCAAGCCTGCCGGTGGATGATGCCCCTGACAGAAATGATGCGGATTCGCTCAACAGAATCGTTTTGTCACCGGTGACACCGCCACGGCCGCTCGCCGGGCGCTCTACGACAACCTTGGCGAAGACGAGGCGCTGGCGATTCAGGTTGACGCTGCCATCCGGAACAAAAAGAAGGACGGGTGGAAGGGACACCCCCTGAAACGGCGCGAGGTGCGCGGGGCCATCGCTTTGGTGCCGGGCATGGACGAGTCACGTGTTGACGCCATACTGGACATTGCCGAGAAGCAAGGTGAATACTGAGCGTCACAAGATCACGGTCAGCGGTATCCCGGTGGAGGTCGTCCGCAAGGACATCAAGAACCTCCACTTGGGCGTCTACCCACCCAACGGGCGCGTGCGCGTGGCGGCGCCAACACGACTGACGGATGAGGCGATACGGCTGGCCGTAGTCACGCGCTTGGGTTGGATTCGCCGGAAGAAGGCCTACTTCGAGAAGCAGGAGCGGCAATCAGCGCGCGAGATGGTGACCGGCGAGAGCCATTACTATCAGGGGCGGCGCTATCTGCTCGACGTTATCAAGGAGGACAAGCCGCCTTCGGTGCAAATCCGGAACAAGACCACACTGGAACTGCGTGTGCGTCCGGGGAGCGACCGCGCGAAGCGCAAACAGGTGCTGCACGGCTGGTATCGTGGGAATCTGCGTGAGCAGGTGTCGGAATTGGTTGCGGAATGGGAGCCCATCATCGGCGTGTCTGTATCCGAGACGCGCATCAAGCGGATGAGGACACGTTGGGGGACCTGCAACATCACGGCCAGGCGCATTTGGGTGAACCTGGAGTTAGCTAAGAAGCCGCCATCATGTCTGGAGTTCATCGTGGTGCATGAGGGTGATAAGAAGTCCCTTTTTCGGGGAAGATATATAGTGGAAAAGGGCTTGTGGGTCAAGAGAAATGTGACCGCAGGATATGGTGGTCGGGGCAAGGCGCCACAAGGAGGACTCTGAGTGCAGGAGGGGCTTGCATGCGGTAAGCGTGTGAGGTGCTCATATCCCGTCGGGAAAGCTGGAAAATAGTGGAAATTTGAGTAAAGGAATCCGCTGAACCCAATTCGTTTTTTTAAATCGTAATCAGGAAGGGAGAATTTCCGTGTAGACCGGGTCTACATATAGCCACTCATCCGACGCGGGGAGCTGCGATGCGGAGTAGTCGATGCTGTATTCTCTTGATGACTTCCTCGTCTTCTATGAAAGCGATGATATGCATCTTGCCCTTACATTTGGCGCAGATAAGAGGATCTACTTCATAGATTTTTTGGATAAGGCGAGCCCAATTTTTACGGAATGCCTTTGAAGAACCATCCGGTTCCAGGATCGAGGGGATGAGTTCATCGTTGTCCTCTTTTTTCCGTTTTCCCCGAGAGACGTTGCTGTAGTAACCATAATACCGGACCATCTGTTCCCCTTTGTTGGGAACATGGGAACACATGGCCGCCAACCATTCCAGAGGATCGAAGACCTTCTCCTCCTTTCCATCCTTCGACCGGTAAATGACCTCCGACTCCTTTGGAATGTAGGACATCCGCTCTTGGGAAAAGGAGGCGCGGATGATGTAGCGGGCCAAATTTTCCATGGCAGTTTCATCGCCCGGCTGAATTCGGGATCCGGAGAAGACGTTGAAACCCGAATGCCGCCAGTTCATCAGCTTATCGACCAGGTCTTGGGTGATTTTGCCTTTTGATAGGAGCATGGTAAAGACCTTCTGCCGGAATATGGCCTCCAGGTGCTTCAGCTCAAACAACGGGGCCACCCGGAATCCCGCCGCGGCGGGATTTCCATAAAAGCAGCCGTCCGTACAAAGAATATGCAGATGCGGATGCCATCCCAGGAAATCACCGAAAGTATGTATGGCAATGACCGCCCCCGGAACGGCGCCCTCCTCAGGGACCACTTCCTGGAAAAATTCCTTCAAGGTTTTCCAGGCGCACCGGCTGAGTTCCGAAAGCAGCTTTCTGTCGTACAGGAAATACCGGCGGAGGATTTTGGGTATGCTAAACACAAAATGGCGGTGGGGTATGGCCTTGAGGACTTCCTCACACAGCCATTCGCCAAATTCCACCACGCGCTTCTGATGACAGGAGGGGCAGAAG
>JARRRG010000614.1:0-2689 GCA_037380965.1 Deltaproteobacteria bacterium | reverse complement strand
GACGGCTCCATCCAGATGAACATTCAGGAGCTTGCCACCGCGGTTCAACACAACGTTCCGGTGAAGATAGCTATACTGAACAATCGGTACCTCGGCATGGTTCGCCAATGGCAAGAGCTCTTCAAGGATAGACGCTATGCTGGCACCGATATGGATTCATCGCCCGATTTCGTCCGTTTGGCCGAAGCGTACGGAGCCGTCGGCATCCGGGCTACGCGGCCGGACGAGGTTGAACCCGCGTTGAACGAGGCATTGGCAGTCAACGGGCCGGTCGTCATAGATTTCTGGGTCGAGCGCGAGGAAAACGTCTATCCCATGGTTCCTGCGGGTGAGCCCTTAACCAATATGCTTCTGGTGCAGCCATGAACACGCAAGAAAGAGGAGAGACCACACACACCCTCTCGATCCTGGTGGACAACGAGCCGGGGGTACTGTCGAGAGTGGCCGGACTTTTTAGCGGACGAGGATTTAATATTGCAAGCTTATCGGTGGCAGAGACCATGGACCCGAGAATCAGCAGGATTACCGCGGTCTTGCCGGGCAATGAGATGATCCTCGAGCAGATCAAGAAACAGCTTAACAAGCTGATCAACGTTCACAAGGTGATCGATATCACCGATCTGCCGCGGGTGGAACGGGAATTGGCCCTCTTGAAGGTAAACGCAAAGAATGGTGACCGGCCTGAAGTGCTGCGGATCGTGGATATTTTCCGCGGCAAGGTCGTGGACGTAAGTCCGCACGATTTCACCATAGAGGTTACCGGAGATCGGGACAAGATCGGAGCCATCCTCGCTCTGTTGTCAAAATTCGGCATTTCCGAGATTGCCAAGAGCGGGATAACAGCACTCCCGAGGAGCAAGAAAGGAGAAAAATGAGCGCGAGAATCTACTACGATCAGGACGCGGACCTGGAACTGATCAAGAATAAAACAATAGCCATTATTGGATATGGAAGTCAGGGAAGACACCAGGCTTTGAACCTGCGGGACAGCGGCCTCAAGGTAATCGTCGGACAACGCCCGGGAGGAGCCGGCTTTGCGAACGCGCAGGAAGACGGATTCGAGCCGCTCTCCGCTCGGGAAGCCACAGCCGCGGGCGACGTGATCCAAATCCTCACGCCGGACCATCTCCAGGCGGGCCTCTTCAGGGATGAGATCGGTCCGGAACTGAAGGCCGGGAACATGCTCCTCTTTTCCCACGGATTCTCCATCCATTACGGTCAGATCGATCCGCCCGCGGATATTGATCTGGCGATGATCGCGCCAAAAGGACCCGGCCACCTCGTTCGCAGAGAATATGTGCGCGGCGGAGGAGTGCCCTCCCTTGTGGCAGTGCACCAGGATGCCACCGGTAATGCGCTGGGACTGGCCCTCGCCTATGCCAAGGGTATCGGTGCAACCCGGGCGGGGCTCATCGAAACGACTTTTGCAGAGGAGACCGAAAGCGACCTCTTCGGGGAACAGGCCGTGCTCTGCGGCGGAATGACCAGCCTGGTCAAGGCCGGATTCGAAACGCTGGTGGAAGCCGGCTATCAGCCCGAGATAGCGTACTTCGAGTGCCTCCACGAGATGAAGCTCATAGTGGATCTCATGTATGAGGGAGGCATGGCGCTTATGCGGCACTCCATCAGCGACACGGCCGAGTACGGAGATCTCACGAGAGGCGGCCGTGTCATCGGGCCTGAGGTCAAGGATACGATGAAATGCATCCTGGACGCGGTGAGGACCGGCGAATTCGCCCGAGAGTGGATCACGGAGAATCAGGCCGGCCGACCGGTGCTCCAGGCCAGGCGCAGGCAGGAACGGAACCATCAGATCGAGCAAGTGGGGCAGGAGCTGCGAGCCATGATGAGTTGGCTCCAGGAGAACCGGTAGCCCCGGGAAACCGATCTCACATCCCCGGCGTGTGAGAAAGGACCGGTCCAAGCGGATCTCATTTGACGTGATGGTTCAAGACCGCCGGGGATGAGGCTTTGTCGGCTTCGATCCTCTCATGGGTCCGAGCCGGAGGTGGAGACGCCATTGCTCTGACGAGGAGTTGACCGTGAATCACCAAGCAACCGTACAGATATTCGACACTACCCTGCGCGACGGCGAACAAATGCCTCAACTGGCCTTTTCTCCCGAGCAGAAGCTCAGCATTGCCAGGAAGCTGGACGAGCTCGGCGCGGCGGTAATTGAGGCAGGATTCCCGGTAAACTCGGCCGAAGAGCTGGAAGCGGTGCGCCGCATCGCGGGCGAAGTTTCCGCCACCGTCTGCGGCATGGCACGGATAGTGCGCGCCGATCTGGACGCCGCGATCACGGCTGGCGTGGGAATGGTGAATGTCTTTTGCTCGACGAGTGACATTCAACTGGACAATTCGATGCGTATCACCCGCGACGATGTACTGGCGGCCGGGCGGGAGGCCGTGAAGTACGTAAAGGATGCGGGCATCCAATGCATGTATACACCAATGGATGCGACCCGGACCGACCCCGATTTTTTGACGGAAGTCTGCCAGGTGGTCGGCGAAGCGGGCGCAGACTGGATCGGGCTGACCGATACGGTTGGGGTGGGAACACCGGAGACCATCGCGGAAATGGTTGCCCGCGTGGCCGGTTCGGTGGATGCACCCATTGCAATCCACTGCCACGATGACTTCGGTCTTGCCACCGCGAACACGCTGGCCGCTGTCCGTGCCGGCGCGAG
>JARRRG010000613.1:0-2692 GCA_037380965.1 Deltaproteobacteria bacterium | reverse complement strand
CTTCCAACGAAGTGGAATGGCGGCTCAAGACAGCGGGGAAGAACGGGAAAGGATCATGGGCCATGCTTCTGCCGTATGTCACCAACCGGGCGATCATGAACCGATTGGATGAGGTAGCGGGCCCGGAGAACTGGAGGAACGAATTCCAGCCGGGGCCCTCGGGAGGGACCATGTGCGGCCTTTCCATCCGCATAAACAATGAATGGATCACCAAGTGGGACGGAGCGCAGGAGACGGACATCGAGCCCGTAAAGGGCGGTTATTCCGACGCCATGAAAAGGGCCGCTGTCCAGTGGGGGATCGGACGGTACCTGTACTGTCTGGACTTCCAGGTCGTGGACGTTGTCCCCGACCGGCCGAAAACGCGGTTCGTACGCGTAGACGACCAGAAGCGCGGCGTCAAGGGGTATGCGGTTATCCCGGACCTTCCCGCCTGGGCCTTGCCCGAAGAAAATGCGAACAAAAGCACTCAAGAAGAGAACCAAACAGAGGAGGAAATTCCGCAAACCATCGCGCCCAGCCTTAACGGGATAACCTACCGCCGGAAAGGCAATCTCATCATTGCCGAAGGGAACACCTTTGCGGTGAAGGGAACCCTCAAGAGCGCCGGATTCCGGTGGAACGCAGGAGAGAAGGCGTGGGCCAAGGCGGCAAACGCCTGAGATCAAGAAAAAAGCTGAGACAAAAAGGAGGATAGATCATGCTGATTGCGCATTGTGGTACGGATTATGTTTCCGAGGACGTGATATTGGACATCGAACCCGTTGAAGGAACGAAGACCTGGAAGCCCCTTTCCCATCGGGAAATCGTCATACCGCTTCAGAATGCCCTGGCTGACGCCGGGCTGAAGATAGCAACGAAGACGTACAGCCTGAGCGCTAACGGACAGAGGATGTTCGCGGTATGGCAGCTTGACAACGTTGACAGCGGCATGGCCTACACCCTGGGCGTCCGCAATTCCATGGACAAGTCCCTGGCGCTCGGGATTGTCGCGGGCACGAAAGTGCTGGTTTGCGACAATCTCGCGTTCAGCGGCGAGTTCATCAGGTTCCGGAGACACACCAAGGGGATTGTAGACGACCTGGACGAGTTGTGCCTCGAAGCGATTCGGAACGTGAAAGGAAACCTCAAGGACTTTGCCGAATGGCACAAGCGCCTTGTCGCGTATGTGTTGAGACGGAGGCAGGCAGAGGTCCTGACGTTTCGGGCCATGGAGACGGGCGTGCTGAACCCTTCGCAGTTCGGGGCTTTCTACAAGCTCTATTTTGAGGAAGGAGCGAAGTACGGCCGTCCGGATCTCTACAACTGGCACGAAGCGGTTACGTGCCTGAACCGGGACAAGAACCTCTTTCAGACCCTGGATCGGAACAAGGGCCTGAACCAGGTGTGCAACGAGTTCATAGCCTGGTACGATCAGTTTCTGTAACGAGCGTGAAATTGTACGGCAGAAAGGGAGTACGAGGCATTTCCACCTTGCTCCCTTTTTTAATGTTCAAACGGAGGGGAAGCAAATGACCTACATCGTGACGAGGCAATTGCAGTGGCCAAGCGGCGCAACGGTTGTCGAGATCTCGAAAGGGGGTTGGGACTACATCAACCCCGACGCCCTTGTGAAGAAATACGAGGGGGAATTCGAGGAATTCAAAGACCCGCGCGAGGCCCTGAAGACGGCTGCTGCAGTTGCAAAGCATTGGCAGAGGGACGAACCGGCACAAAAGATCGGCATCGCGGCAGGCTTTACAGCCGGCTTTACCATGCCGTTCGAGCCGAAGGAGACGGATGAACTGGACAAATGGGCGGGAGAGGAATTTCTCTCTTTGCCACGATGCGCGGGCTGTGGAGAGATCCTTGAGGAACCCGATGCGGGTTTTCGCATTGAAGGCTCTGATGATCTCTTCTGTTCAGAGCATTGCGCAGAAAACGCATCCTCTGAACGATGGTGCGAAGAAGAGTAAAGGAGAAGAGACCATGACGGACCAAGCAGGAAACCCAGTCACTGAAACATTCGGAGAACCGATCTACGCCTATACCCGCAAGCAGGCGGTAGAAGACGGCCAGCAGGTAAAGCTGACCGGAGACTATGCGGCCCTTGCGCGCGAGGCAGGCTGGAATCATCCGGTCTATCTGACGAGCGGCGTATGCGATCTGATCGACGCGGCGATGGCATCGAAAGAACACTCCAACGATTTCATCGGGGTGCTGTGGGACATTTTGTACATGGCCCGCTTCGGCAAGGAAGTTTCTGCCGATACCCGTGCCTTCAAGGTGATCATCACCGGCACGAGGAAGCGGGAGCATCTCCTGTACGCCCGGGTGGGACCGACAGACATAGATGATCCGGCGCCTGCCATGACCATCATGCTGCCGGAAGAACGATGAGCACTTGTCGATGAGAGAGATCATAACGAGAGAATACGAGTAACAGAAGACAAACGGAAGAGCACAAAGGGAGTTCCGGGCATATCCGCCCTGCTCCCTTTTTTTGTGCGAAAGCAAAGGAGAGAGAGATGAAGACAGCGGATTTGGACAGGATTTGCCGGGAGTATACCGCCGAGCTGGTCGAGGCGGTCAGGAACGAGAAGGACGACAAAAGGCTCCTGGAGTATTTCGAGTTCTGTGCGAGGTTCCACAATTACTCTTTTCAGAACCGGATTCTCATCTGGCTGTCACGGCCCGACGCCACGTTCGTGGC
>JARRRG010000612.1:0-2700 GCA_037380965.1 Deltaproteobacteria bacterium | reverse complement strand
GCGCCGGAGCCGCCGCTCTTCCCTTTGCCGGAGTCCTTGGCCCGCGAAGTCGCGGCTGAATCGTCGGATTGCCCTGCGGCCTTGTGCTTCGTTTTCGACGACGGTCTGCCCATTCCGGTCTTACGGTCCGATTGGTGGGATTCGACCGCTTTCTCGGAGATCTCCTCCCCTGCCGTGTCTTTGGAGCCGCTGCCACCCGTCATCAAGTCTTCAATCAGGGTTCCTGAGAAGACCGGAGGCTCTTTTTGCGCAGTCCAGCCAATTGACGGCGCCATGCCGCTCGACAGAAAGAGCAGCCCACCGAGCGCGACGGACGTCAAGGCGACCATTCGGACCTGTTCTCTGGGGCGTAACATCATGGTACCTGTACCTTGCGCAGATAGATGAGTAACCCGAGTCCTGCGACGATCATGCACGTGCAAAGAATCTGTCCCATGGTAAACCATTTCATGATGAACCCGATCTGAGGATCGGGCTCACGAAAGAACTCGATGGTGAATCTGAAAATGCCGTAACCTATGAGAAATGACACCAGAACTTCTCCGGGCTGTCGAACGCGAAGTCTGAGCCACCAGAGGATCGCGAAGAGAACCGGGCCTTCAAAAAGAGCTTCGTAGAGCTGAGACGGATGCCGGGGAAGACTCCCACCCAGCGGAAAAACGATCCCCCACGGGAGCGTTGTCACACGCCCGTACAGCTCTCCGTTGATAAAGTTCCCGATCCTCCCCAACATCAATCCGATGGGCGCGGCCAATGCCCCTATGTCTGCGAGCTCCAGGAAAGAAACGCCTCGGCGACGGGCGAATATCCATCCCCCTATAACCATTCCCGCAAGACCGCCATGAAAGCTCATGCCGCCATGCCAGATGGCCAGGATTTCCCAGGGAGCGTGCGCATACACGGGAAAATTGTATATAAGCGCATATCCGAGTCTCGCTCCGATGAGCAATCCGAGAATCAGATAGAAGAGCAGGTCATCCGCGCTTTCGACCGGAATAGGTCCTCCCTTGCGGCGCAGCTCGGACCGAATCACGAAATACCCGGCAATAAACCCCAGGAGGTACATCAAACCGTACCAACGGAGCTCGAGGGGCCCGATTCTCCACAGGACCGGATCTATGAACGGATAGGCATGGCCGGGATTTACCATGTACGTGCCTGCTCGCTTGAGCTCATCGGCTGGGCCCGTGAGCTTCGATGACGGTTTCGCGTGTCCTCAAGACACGCTCCGCGTGCATTGTGTCCGGAAATGCATGACTGTGCCTCATCCTTCCTCGTTCTCTCCGGCACGCGTGCGAATCCTTTCGTCCGTGATACGGACCAGGTTGCCTATTTTACGAAAAATTCCCCTCACTATCTTCACGTCGCGATCATCCATCTGAGCGCTGTTCAGGATTCGGCGAATGTCCCTCATCATCAGAAGGGGATTGGAGGGGTCCAGGAATCCGGCTCGAACGAGGACCTCTTCGATATGCCGATACATCTCCTCACGCACCCTGACCGAGGCAGGACGGAAACGCCGAACCTGAAAACCCCGTGGACGAGACGAAATCTTGAACATCTCGTACGCGGCTATGGCACAGGCATGCGCTACGTTCATCGACGCAAAGTGACCGTCTGTGGGGATGATCATCTGATGGGTACAGAGCTTCATCTCCTCGTTGGTCAAGCCTCTCGACTCTCTGCCAAAAACGCAAGCCACCGGGCCGGTGAGCGCTCGGGACATGAGCTCGGGAATCACTTCATCCGGCGTACGGGCCGCGGACCGCTTGCGCCCGATCCGTCCGGACGTACCCACCGTCATGAGGCAGTCGTCGAGCGCTTCAGAGAGATTTCTCGTGGTTCCAGCCTGTTGTACAATCTCATACGCGCCGGAGGCCATGCCCACGGCTTCGGTCTCGGGTCCACAATTGGTTGAGGAAACCAAGGTAAGATTACACAAGGCCATATTTTTCATGACACGCGCGACAGCCCCAATGTTCCCAGGGTGTGTGATGCCGACCAAGACGATCCGAATATTGCTCAACGCGGCCGTCCAGTCAGGATGGACGCTGAATCCTCGCTGGACATTTGTTGACGGCTTCATGAGCGCCAAAACGGCTCCGGCAAATCTTCCGGCCGGAGGAGATCCTCCTGAGAAATGGTTGGGGTTGCATGCCGGTCCCTCGGAATAACCAGAACAACCCGTCGGACAAGCCGTACCTCTCACCAGGTTCGCTCCGTGACGCGTTTCAGGCCACGCACCCTGGTGGAACATCCTCGGGCTGTCCTCTCGCGGGAACTGAGAATATTATGGTGTGAACGTATTGTCAAGCGATATCAAATAAAAAGAGATTCTTGCTAATGTTGTTAGTCATGGAGATCGGCGCGCGTGGAGACCAATCCTTTGCGGTATGATTCAGGGGGAGGCCAAAACCCTTCCGCTCCGGGGAAATCGCACATCGATTCAATCGTCAAAGAGACCCATCAGGCCATGGTTCCCGACCGGTCCACGGAAGGACCGGGCCGTCCGGCACAGATGGTGTCAGAGCTTTTTGCCTTTGATCGCTTTTCTCCGACGCCGAGCCTTACCTCGGGGGGAGGCTGCAACGGAACGTGCACCAGACCCTTTCTTGCCTGGGGTCGTCCCGCCGCGATGCTTTCAATCAGAACGGGCCCGCATTCAGGTCAGGTATGAGCGGGTTGAAGCAAGAGGTTGGA
>JARRRG010000611.1:0-2703 GCA_037380965.1 Deltaproteobacteria bacterium | reverse complement strand
TTGAGCTGGGCCATCAAATCGTCTGTGGATCGGACTGAGTTGACGGGCAGTCCATATTGAAGCATAGGGAAAGCCAGCACCACGGGTCTTACATCGTTGCTTTTCGGAGAAATGCTGCCCCCGGTATGATCCATGAGGATCAGCCCCACGGACATGAAGGCACAAATCACAGCAACGGCTGCCGCCTTGCGATACACTCCGGATTCGCGAAAGACGGAGGAGAACTCATTTCCGGGCTTGGGTGATCGTCCCCCGTCCGAGGCAAGTGCGTCGGAGGCCTCTTCGTTCATAGAATTCCTCACTTTCATCGAACAATTGCCGTTAATGCCCGTCCGCCTTGATCTCGGAAGCCCACATGTAATCAAGATGATACATGAAAATCAATCACAAAAACTTTGGATAAGCCGCTCCTGTTCTCCCTCGCCATCAGGGCTGTCCCTCAAAACCGCAGCCGCCAGTTGTGCAATTGATGACAACACACCTCTATGTGGAGACGAAATTCGGTCCATGGAGGGCCGTCTCGATTCTATGGTTTCTCTTCTGAAGCGGTGACAATGGCATTCATTTTTCAGAATCCGGCAAATTCTTGTTGCCAAAGCATCTCCTCATAGGGCAAGGTGATGAGGCTGCTCTCCGGCCAAAACCGAAACCGATAAAAATTGGGAGAATTGCATCATGATCCGCATCCTGATATTGCTGACCCTTCTCCTCGCCATGCCGCTCACCGTTTTTGCAGGCGATCAAACCGTCAAGCCGCCCATCGTCGTCATGGAAACCAGCATGGGCACCATCAAGATCGAGCTTTATTCCGAAAAGGCCCCAGCCACGGTGGCCAATTTCAGGCAGTACGTCCGGGACGGTTTTTACAACGGTCTCATTTTCCACCGGGTCATTCCCGGATTCGTCATTCAGGGCGGCGGGTTCGAGCCCGGCCTGAAGAAGCGCCCGACCCGAGCACCCATTGTCAATGAGGCGGCCAATGGCCTCAAGAACGAGCGCGGCACTCTATCCATGGCCAGGACCATGATGGTGAATAGCGCTACCAGTCAGTTCTTCATCAATCTCAAGGACAATGCCAGCCTCGATCACCGGGGCAACGCCCCTCAGCAGTTCGGCTATGCGGTCTTCGGAAAGGTGATCGACGGCATGGACGTGGTGGATAAAATCGCGGCGACACCCACCACCACGAAAGGGCCCTATCGGGATGTGCCTGTGAAAGATGTAGCGATCGTTAAGGCATATGAGGAGTGAGGGGTGTTCAACTCGTTTGATTCGTTGGACCGACAACCGGTAAAACCATTTCAACCAGTCAAACGGATCATTCCTTCTTGAAAAGCCCCAGCGGCTTAGGCTCTTCCGAGGAGGTGGACACTTCAGAGACAATCTCCGCCACCCGCCGCACCGGCCGGCTGGAGACCCTCTTGCCGATGGCCCCCGGCCCCTTGATCAGGAACTCGTCCATGTCGAACTCGAGAATGTTCGACCGGGCCCGCTTGGAAGGCGTTAGGTAGACCTTCACCCGCACCCCTTGTCCCACTTTCAGGAACTGGATCTTGGACTGGCGGTGCTCTGGGAACAGGCGATATTCCTTCTCCAGGATAAATTTGGGGGTAGTGAACCGCTTGAGGAAAGAGCGGTTCTGCAGCCCGTCCTTGTAAATGACGTTGAACAGGAGATTTTCCTCCACCTTACCGACCCACTCGAGGTCGTGACCCACGAAGAGCTTGTCGGCCACATTGATCACCTTGTAGGCACCGCTCCCGTCGATGAGCAGGATGCGGTCGTATTCCGAGCAGGAAAAAGACGTCTCCGGCTCTGCCTTGACCTGGGTGCCCAGAAATCCGGTCTCCCGGTCGTAGCCCACCACCAGGTTGGAAAGGGCTACCTCACGCACCTCTACTTCCTGAAAGGTTTCCAACTTGGTGCGCCGAGGATAGAGGTGGCCGTACTTGTCAAGCAGACGATCCAGATAGGCGATGGTGAAGCCCACCATGTCCTTCAAGTGGTTTTCAACCTCCTTGATGCGACCCCGGAGGTCCTTCAGCTCTTTCTTCTTCTTGTTGATGTCATAGCGGGAAATGCGTTTGATACGGATCTCAAGAAGCCGCTCGATATCTTCTCTAGTGATTTCCCGGGGCAGTTTTTCTCGGAAAGGCTTGAGTGAGCCTTCCACCGTCTTGATCACCTGAACGTAGGTGGTCACCTCCTCGATCTTCTTGTATAGCCGCTCCTCGATGAAGATCTGTTCAAGTAAGGCCGCGTGAAGTTTCTCCTTGAGGCGGCCGAGTTCGATCCCGAGCTCTTTTTCAAGATCGGCCAGCAGCTTGTCCGTGTTGTAGAGGAGCACCTCCTCCACGCTCAGGATAACGGGATTGTTGTCCCTGATCACGGTCAGGTTCGGAACAATAGAAATCTCGCAGTCGGAGAAGGCATACAGGGCCTTGATGGTGTCACTGGCGTAAATTCCCCTGGCCAGCTTGATCTCGATCTCCACCTCTTCGGCGGTGTAGTCATTGATGGAGTGGATTTTGATCTTGCCAGCCCGAGCCGCCTTCTCGATCGATTCGATGAGCGACTCAGTGGTGGTGGTGTGGGGAATTTCCTTGATGAGGATGGTTTTCTCGTCTTTTTCCTCGATGAGGGCTCGCACCTTGAGCCGGCCGTTCCCTCCGCCGTACCCGGAGGCATCGAGCATCCCGCCTT
>JARRRG010000610.1:0-5895 GCA_037380965.1 Deltaproteobacteria bacterium | reverse complement strand
GGTCCGGATCATGGGCCGTGCGCATCGTACCGGATGAACTCACCGAAAGGGACATTCACCACCGATAGAAAAGGGAAGCGACATGGACTTTCAATTCTCGGAAGAACTGCGTCTATTACGAGAGACCGCGAGAAAGATAGGCAAGAACGAATTTGCCCCCAGAGCCGCAGAAATCGATGAGAAGGCGGAGTTCCCGTGGGACAATAAGAGCATACTGCAAGAGCATGGATTGCTCGGCATTACGTGCCCTGCCGAGTACGGCGGAAGTGAGCTCGGGATGCTCGCCCTTGCCATGACCGTGGAAACGTTGGCCGCGGTGTGCGCCTCGACAGCACACATAATCAGCACTCAGTCGCTCGTTTGCGATGCTTTTATCCTCAAAGGAACTGAGGAGCAGAAGGCGAAATGGCTCACTCCCCTGGCAACCGGGTCTTCTATCGGGGCCATAGCCATTACGGAGCCGAATGCAGGCTCGGATGTGATGAGCATATCAACAACCGCGACCAGGAAAAATGATGGATACGTGATCAACGGTTATAAGCGATTCATCACCCACGGGACGAGCGCGGATATCGTCATTGTTGTGGCGTACACAGATAAGAGCAAGGCTCACAAAGGTATCAGCTTACTTGTGGTTCCCGCGGACACGCCGGGCTTCACTCGCGGAAAAGTGGAACGCAAGATGGGGCTGCGCGGCTCTGACACGGCCGATCTGGTTTTCGAGGAGTGCTTTGTTCCGGAAGAGAACCTGATCGGCGCGGAGGGAGAAGGTTTCAAATTATTGATGGAGATGCTGAATCATTCGCGCCTGGCTATCGCGGCCGAAGGCGTAGGTATTGCCAGCGGGGCACTGGAAGCCGCCATCGATCATATCCGTACCAGAGAGCAATTCGGCAAGCCGCTTGCTCAATTCCAGGGGCTGCAGTGGGTTATCGCGGACATGGCCCTCAAGGTCGAATTGGCCCGGACAATGCTTTATCGCGTCTGTTCCGTCACAGACAACGATCCACATTCAGAAGAGCTCCCGCGTCTCGCGGCCATGGCCAAGTGGTTTGCCTCTGACACGGCAATGCAGGTGACGACCAGTTCTGTCCAGTTGTTTGGAGGCTATGGCTATTCCAAAGAATATCCGGTGGAGCGAATGATGCGGGATGCGAAAATTACTCAAATATATGAGGGCACAAATGAAATTTGCCGCATTATTGTGTCACGTCATGTGCTCAAATGACTTCATACCTCACGAGCGATGATCTTCTGTTGAACGTGCCTCCGACCATGACCCCCGTGAATGCATTCCTGACCGGCGTAACCTTTAGGGCCTCTTTCCCGTCTTACGCTCAAACATCTGAAAGGAGGCTCTTTCACATGTCGAAGAGGTTTGGTTTTCGGAGAAACATCGGCATGATGGACCGGATGTTCCGGTTCTGTTGCGGGATCGGCCTGATCCTGGCAGGGACGTTGGTGTTTGGGGGGACGGTCGGAACGATTCTCTTGATTGCCGGTGTGGCGGCAATAGCCACTGCAATCATTGGGTTTTGCCCTCTTTACATTCCGTTGGGCATCTCAACGATCGGCTTCCCGTGCCGTGGCACCGACTCGATGGCTGCGATCATGGCGAGGTGTTGCCGGGGCTCGGTTGCGTTTCCTCATTGCTCCCGTATGATGGACGAGATGTGGGCAGACAGGAAAGGAACATTGACCACTGACACGGGCGAGACTCGGACATGAAAAAGAAAACCAATCAGGGTGAGCCGGACAGCCATCGACCGAACCGGACAGGCCGAGCCCGGCCGTACTGGTCCAGAATCGGCCTGTATGCACTGCTGGTTCTGACCTACGTTGTAGGGACGGGCTCACTTCTGGTCATGGTGGTGTTTCTCTTCCACGGATCGTTCGATCTCGTGAACCTCGGGCTCGGCGAATCCGGGCTGCTTGCGCTCAACACCGGGCTCAGCCTTGTCTTCTTCATTCAGCACAGCGCTATGATCAGGCAGAGTTTCCACCAGTGGTTGGGTCACGTGATTCGGCCGGCGTACCACGGCGCGGTGTACACGATTTCTACTGGGGTATTCGGTGCCTGGATCGGTTCGACGGTTTAGGTGTCGGGCCTATTTTCCATGAACTGCGAGGGACGCACCCGCGGCCCCAACCGTTCACGGTTCGCGGTCTGTACCGCCGGGTGCGCCACCCGCTCTACTTCGCCTGCATACTCTTGATCTGGTCGTCTCCGGACCTCACCGCGGACCGGTTGTTGTTCAACATCCTCTGGACGGTGTGGATAGTGATCGGAACGGTGCTCGAGGAACGCGATCTTGTGGCGTCCTTTGGCGAAGCGTACCGGGACTACCAGAGAAACGTGCCCATGCTCATTCCGTATCGCATCCGGCCTGCCGCGCACGGCTCAACGTCCAAATGGGGAGCAAACGGAAGGCAATAATGGTTCTCTAGCGTGCCCGCCTTCGAGCCTCCTTGATTTCGTCCAGGTACAGGCTCACGATCGGGCTCATCTCGGGCGGTTGCCACTTTGTCTCTCTCGGAGATTCGGGCCACGTGAACGGGAGGTGCCAGATCTCTCCCGGCTTCTCTGCCTTGGCCAGTACGGAGAGTGTTTCGAGGAGCACTTCACGCTGCCCCTTGGAGTCACCCACGTCACCGACCGGCCTCCCGAAAGGATATTCAATCGCTACGGATCGAGGAATGCCCACGACCCTATGGAATTCCGGCATCGGCGTGAGTACCACAGTTGAAAACCGCGCTTCCTCCAGGAGCCTCGCGGCCAGTCCCACGGACTGGCAACAAAAAGGTCAAGCCGGTATGAGAATCACCGCGTCAACTCCTTCGGCCTGCATTTGCCTGGCCATCGGTTCTATGGCTTCCGTAAGAAAGTCGTTGTTTTCCCATTGGAAACCGTAGAAGGAATAGGCCGTTGGAGCAAGACTGCCAATGATCCCTTCCTCTTCGAATTCTCGCATGCGGGTCAGTGGCAGCATCACGTTGATGTCTTTCAGGATATATCCGGTGTTGATATGGAGGTGATTAACCGTGATATCCCCCTCCCCGGCATTTTTCGGAAGTGCTCTGTACGATCGGTCGCCCCACGTGGGCTCTCGTTTTTCCCGCTCCATATCAAAGGGCGGTTCTGTTTTCAGGCTGATCCCTGCGCTGGTCACCATGCTGAACGTGGCTTGATTCACTGGCTTGGACAGGGGCGTCCAAGGGATCGATCCCTCGAATTGCTCGGGAATGCGTGTTTGTATCCACGCTGACAAGCTCGGTGGAAGGAATCGAAATCCATCGACGGTCTTTTCCGACTTTTCCATAGGCATCTCCTCTTTCGCTTCACGTGTGGCTCTGCAACACATCTCGTTTCGCATCCGGTCGACGGCAACCGCACCGTTACCGACCGTCCGTCCCCGGTCGTGACCTGCGGGAAGCCCGGACCGTGAATCGGCGTATTCTAGACTGCGCAGGTAGACAATGTCAATTGAGTCGGCAGTGATGCCCGCCGAGGTGAGGCCGTGGCTGCCCGGTCCCACTATGAGAGGCTGCCCGGACGTGCTCGATGGCAATGCGACCGGAGATCCCTGAATTCGTCATGCAGTTCGATGGCAGAGACCGTGTGCGCTTCACTATGAGCGGTGAGCCGGATGAAATTCTCAAGCGGTGGACTGGAGATTCTCTACAGGTTGTCGAGCCCCTCGATCCACATCTCATTGGATCACCGCGCGGCTCAGCGCCTCGCAGGCTGCCCACGCGAAGCCATGGAGGTATTCCGGGCCGAAACCGTGCCCGTTTTTTTACCGCGGCCTCGGAGCATGCTCGATAGAGACAAATGCTTAACCCCACCATATCTTCGGGAACCGGTAGAGACGGGTGATTCGATAATGAGCGGATGCCTCGCCCATTGCCCGATGACGGTTTGCGTGCTCACCGGTTCATCCTGGTCGAATGGTGTGTTCGCGAGCCGGGTCCGTCTGGTGCGGAGGCCATCCCGGGATCACGAGAAGTCCATGTTTGCAGGCTCGTAATACTCTCGTGGATTCTTACATGCAGGGCATTTGGGCGGCGGTTCGGTACCTTCCGCGGTGTAACCGCAGATGCTGCATTTCCATTTGATCGGTAGATCTTTTCTGAAGACGGCGCCGCGAGCATACCAGGATGGAGATCTGTTGGATCGACGTGGGTCGATTCGGTTTCGCTTTGACTGGCCTAGACGGGGTGCGCTATGCTCAGAGCTTTTAACAGCGGAGCTGATGCGGGAAGATGCGCGGCCAACCGTTCGGGGAGTAGTTTCCTCGGATCGGCCGGTGAGACGCGGAAGACCATCAGAAACGATTCAGAGGTCTCCGCGCGGCTTTCGTCCCTACCGCATGGAATCGGATAGTTCGGGAGGACAATGGATAACACGTCACGTGTGCTCGTATATCGTTGGGTCATTTTCTCCATCATGGCCCTGGCATACTTCTGGGCCTTTTTCCACAGAGTCTGTCCCGCGGTCGTGGCCCTGGACCTCCAGGACGCGTTCGGGCTTTCAGGCGGCCTCATGGGGTTATTAGCCTCTGCGTACTTCTATGGCTATTCACTCATGCAGTTTCCCGCGGGCGTGCTCTCGGATACGCTCGGCCCTCGGAAGGCAGTGAGCCTGTTCCTCGTGGTGGGCGGCGCGGGCAGCATCTTCCTGGGAGCCGCGCCGGATCTGGGAATCGCGCTCTTCGGCCGGGTGCTCGTAGGGGTAGGTGCGGCCATGGTCTTCACTACGATGAAGATCGTATCCCAATGGTTTCGTGTGCGTGAGTTCAGCCGGATGGCCGGTCTCCTCCTCACCGCGGGGGGATTGGGCGCGCTGGCCGGCGCGGGGCCGATGGCGGTGTTGAGTGATTGGGTGGGTTGGCGGCTCTCATTCGAGGGGATCGGGATTGCCACCATAGGACTCGCGATCGCCGTATTTGTGCTGGTTCGTAACCGACCGGGTGAAATGGGCTTGCCAACCGTGGCTGAATTGGATTACGGCGGCGTCGATCCCCTCCCGGCTCCGGAACAGATTTCCTTGTGGCAGGGTGTCCGCCGGGTTGTCACCGAAAAGAGGGTGTGGCCGGTAATTGCATGGGCTTTTCTCACGACGGGCACGTTTTTCGGTTTCGGAGGACTCTGGGCCGGTCCGTATCTCATGGACATGTACCACATGACCCGCACCGAGGCCGGCAGTGTGCTCAACATGATTGCCGTGGGCCTCATCCTCGGAAGTCCGTTCGTGAGCTTTGTCTCCGACAATGTTTTACGAAGCCGGAAACAGGTGCTCATGCTTTCATCAATATGCCTCGTCGTGATCACCGGCATCCTGCATCTTTTTCCCCGTGGCTTACCGATCGCGAGCCTCTATGTCATGATTTTCGTTTTTACGGTTTGTTCCTCGGCAGCGGGAATCATCGCGATCACCGCGGTGAAGGAGCTTTTCCCCCTCGAGATCACCGGTACCGCAATCGGCACCGCGAATCAGTTTCCCTTCCTTGGAGCCGCATTGATGCAACTCACCCTCGGGCGGCTCCTCGATACGTACCCCCGGCCCGAAACCGGGAGTTATTCCGCAGAAGCATACTCCGGCATGTTCGCCTTCATGCTGATAGCCGTATTGATAAGCGTCCTGTGTGCATTCTTCACGAAGGAGACCTACCCCGATGCGCACTTTCGGTAACCCGTGGCGGACAGAGTCAGGAAGAATCAATGTTCAAGGGATTGTCACATCAGTTCTCTGAAGTATGACGGTCTGATCACGCTGGGTCATGGGCGATGCGAAAAGTACTCTCCGGAAGGCCGGGACCGGGTTGCCGTGAGCGGTTTGTCGCTTGAGGAGGTCCATCGACTTTGATGACAAGGATATCTTCATTGTCAAACGTC
>JARRRG010000609.1:0-3519 GCA_037380965.1 Deltaproteobacteria bacterium | reverse complement strand
GCCAGCGCTTGACGTCGTTCAGGGCGAATCTCCACGGGCACCTGGTACGTGCTTCCTCCCACGCGTCGGGAGCGCACTTCGAGCACCGGTTTCACGGTGTCCACGGCCCGCTCGAAGAGTTTCAACGGGTCTTCGTTGCTCCTGGCGGCCATGAGGTCAAACGCGTCGTAGAGAATCGTTTCCGCTGTGGATTTCTGGCCGTCCCACATGACCCCGTTGACGAATTTGGTCACCAGCTTGCTGTGATATTTGGGATCCGGCAGTACGTCCCTTTTAGAAATTCTCCCTTTTCTGGGCATGTCATCTGGCTCCGATGGGATCACGTGGTTCGGGTGGGACGATGTGAGAACAAGCCCCACCTGCCGGTGTTCAAGTGGGACAGGTTCAAAACGTCTGAGCAGCAGGCTTTCCTGCTCACTGCCTTGTCAGTCTTTCGGCTCCCTTTTGAACCTTCCCCGTCAGGACTGACGGTTTACCTGAACGCCTTTACCGCTGATCCCCGCTGATTTTTCTCGGTTGTTCTCCGGGCCGTGGGCTCCTCGGTCCAGCAATCGGGCGTACGCAAACGACCGGGCCCGGATAATCAGTTCATACTACTTTGGTTTCTTTGTTCCGTACTTGGATCTTCCCTGCTTTCTATCTTGCACGCCGAACGCGTCCTGGGTGCCCCGTATAATATGGTAGCGCACGCCTGGCAGATCTTTTACACGGCCGCCCCGGATAAGGACCACAGAGTGCTCCTGCAAGTTGTGACCGATTCCAGGAATGTAGGAGGTCACCTCGTATCCGTTGGTGAGCCGGATTATCCGCGATTTGTCAAACCTTTTTTTAACGCAAAAAAGGGTGGGGCCGACGATCTCTCGCGGCCCCGTTGACAACCTTGACCACGTGGTTAACTTTCCGCGTCATCTCAGCCTGTTACTTCCCCCGTTCCTGCCGGCCCCGGGACTCACCGGCTCACGCGTCCGCTGGTTCCGTGACCTCTTCGGATCCGGGGAAAAACGCCCGCTCGCCGCGTCCGCGCGACCGACCTACGCGCTCTCCTGGAAATCAGCCACCGCGGGGGGAGCCTCTTTCGGCACCACTGCCTCTTCTTCTTCAGCCCCCTCTTCATGGTCCAGCCTGAGGCTCTTGTACCGCGTCAAACCGGTGCCCGCGGGGATAAGCCGTCCCATAATGACGTTCTCCTTCAGCCCCCGCAGGTAGTCGATCTTCCCGCTGATGGAAGCCTCGGTGAGCACCTTGGTCGTTTCCTGGAAGCTCGCCGCGCTGATGAAGGAGTCCGTCGAGAGGGACGCCTTGGTGATACCGAGCAGCAGCGGTTCGCCCACGGCGGGCTTGCCGCCTGCCACGGTGATGCGTTTATTCTCATCCTCGAAGACAGATCTCTCTATCTGTTCTCCCACGAGGAAGTCGGTGTCTCCCACCTCCTTGACCCGGACTCGGCGCAGCATCTGTCGAACAATCACCTCGATGTGCTTGTCGTTGATCTTCACGCCCTGGAGCCGATAGACCTCCTGCACTTCATCGACGAGGTACTTGGCAAGGTCCTTTTCCCCTTTGATTCCGAGCAGGTCGTGAGGATTGGTCGAACCCTCCATCAGTGCTTCACCGGCCTGGACCCAGTCGCCCGGGTGAACGGAAATATGTTTTCCTTTGGGAATGAGGTAATCCTTGGGATCACCCACCTCAGGGGTAACCACCACCTTGCGTTTTCCTTTGGTATCCTTGCCGAAGCTTACCATCCCGTCGATTTCGGAGATGATAGCGAACTCCTTGGGCTTCCGAGCTTCGAACAGCTCGGCCACGCGGGGAAGGCCGCCGGTGATGTCTTTGGTCTTTGTGGTTCCCCGCGGGATCTTCGCTATGACATCGCCAGCGTGGACCATGTCGCCTTCCTTGATCATGATGTTGGCCCCTACGGGCAGCAGGTAACGTGCTTCGGACCCGCTGATGGAGATGGTTTTGCCTTGCTCGTCTTTGATGGAAACCCGCGGTCGAATTTCGGCATCCTTATCCTTGTATTCGACGATAACCTTTCGTGACAGACCGGTGACCTCGTCGACCTGTTCGCTCATGGTGAGTCCTTCGATCACATCGCCGAATTTGACTTTACCGGAAACCTCGGTGATGATCGGAATGGTGTATGGATCCCATTCAGCGATCAGGGTCTCACGGTTCACCACCTCGCCGTCACTCACTGCGAGTCGCGCGCCGTAAATGACCTTGTCGCGCTCTCTTTCCCTTCCTCTCTCATCGGTGATTGCAAGGGAGCCGTTGCGGTTCATCACCACCAACTGACCGTCCCGGTTCACGACGGTTTTCAGGTCGATAAATCGGACTCGACCCTCATTCCGGGAAAAGAGCTCCGAAGATCCGGAGCCCAGCCATTCGAGGAGGACCTGTCCCTCTGATTCAACCTTCTCCCCCTCCTGGACCTTAACGTTCATGTAATCAAGGACCGGATACCTCTCGTACAAGCGGAAGCGTGTTTCACCCTCTTTGGAGGAAAGAACTTCGAAGATTCCTCCGCGCCTTTCCGCGTCGGACATTCTCGGTGAGCCCTTGATCTTCTCGAAAATGTACGAATTGGGGGAGACTCGATCCCCGTGCCGAACCACAAATCGGTGTCCCGCGGGTATTTCGAACTTCTTTTTCGTTCCGTCGTCCCCTACCAGGGTGAATGACTTCCGGTCGAGGGAAATCTCGATCATCCCGCCAAGCTCTTCCGGCTCGCCTATGGTGTGGGACGGGCCGAAATAGAGGAAGGAATTTTCTCGGAGCGTCTCGCCGTCGTGCACGAGCCATTCTTCCACGTCTGAGTCGTCAACGGTGAAGTCCTCGGACACGATGATCGCCTTGATCTTATCGTTGTCCATTTCAATGGAAACCGTGCCTCTCTTACGCGCGGAAATGACGTTTCGCCTGAGCGATGCGGTTCCTCCGATATGGAATGTTCTCATGGTGAGCTGCGTGCCCGGCTCTCCGATCGATTGAGCCGCTATAATGCCCACCGCTTCTCCTATGTTCACCATCCTGCCGTGAGCGAGATCCCTGCCGTAGCAGAGGCTGCAGATCCCCCTCCGGGCTTGACAAGTGAGAACCGACCGAATCTTCACCCGGTCAATTCCCGCATCCTGGATCTTTTCTCTATGCTCTTCGTTGATCTCCTCATTTGCATGGACGATGATCTCGCCCGTGAAGTGATGTTCGATGTCTTCAAGCGCGACGCGGCCCAGCACGCGGTCTGCGACATGCTCGATGACTTCGCCGCCTTCCTCGAGTGATGCCATCTCCACTCCGTCGAGGGTGCCGCAATCGTGTTCGAAAACGATCGCGTCCTGCGCGACGTCGACCAGCCGGCGGGTGAGATAGCCCGAGTTGGCGGTCTTGAGGGCTGTGTCAGCCAGTCCTTTTCGCGCGCCGTGGGTGGAGATGAAGTACTGCAGGACGGTAAGGCCTTCCCGGAAATTGGCCTCGATGGGGGTCTCGATGATTTCTCCGGTAGGCTTGGCCATG
>JARRRG010000608.1:0-5143 GCA_037380965.1 Deltaproteobacteria bacterium | reverse complement strand
TGGTGAGCTCGTTTTCATATTCATAGGCCGCCTCCAGGTCAACCCGTTCGGACATCTTTTTGACCGCCTTGGCCAGCCGGACGGCAATCTCCGATTTTTCGGTGATGGCTCTGGCGTAGCCAAGCACATACTCCTCAAACTCTTCTTTCGGGATGCACCTGGTGATCAAGCCGATTCGTGCGGCCTCCGGCGCGGGAATCGTGCGGCCGGTCATCACGATGTCCAGGGCTCTCCTGGCACCTATCAGATATATGAGGCGCGGGATGCCTCCGATGATACCCAGGTCAATTTCCTGTTGCCCGAACACCGCGTCGGTTGTTGCGAAAACGAAATCGCAGTTCATGGCTACAATGTTGCCGCCGCCAAAGGCCATGCCTTGCACCGCAGCGATGAAAATCTTCTCCCCGCCGGTCATTATCCGAGCCGCTTTTCGCATGAACATCGAATACTTTCGAAATTCCAAGGCACTCATGCCGGCCATCTGCCCAATGTCCGCTCCTGCGATGAAAGCCCGGTCCCCCGCGCCGTCGAGGATTATGACCTTGACATCCTCACGACGGTCCAAAGCTTCAAGGGCCAAGCAGAGTTCCTCGAGCACCTCGAGGTTCAGCGCATTCAGCTTTCCGGGGCGGTTCACGGTGAGTTGTGCAATTCCTGCTTCTCTCTCGGTTACGAGCAGGTGCTCAAAATTATCCGCCATCTCTGTTACTCCGATAAAATCGAATGAACCAACAGAACGTCACTTGATTCTCAAACACCCAGGAATCTCTCCCGGGCATCCTTGTCGCTTTCCAGTTCAGTCGCGGTACCTTCATAGACGGTGGCGCCCTGGTCAATGACATATGCGTAGTCAATCAGCTCCAAAACGAACCTGAGATTCTGTTCGGCAATCAATATGGTCGTATCCTTGCTCACCTCTTCAATCAGCCGTTGTATTTCCCTTACAATCAGCGGGGCCAGGCCTTCCGCGGGCTCGTCAAGCAGCAATATGGAAGGATTCATCATGAGGGTCCTCGCTATGGTCAGCATTTGCTGTTCGCCGCCGCTCAACTCCATTCCTCGATGCGACTTCAGGGAAGCGAGCACAGGGAAGCTGTCGAATAGTGTCTCCAATGTCCATCTGACGTCCGCGCCGGGATTGACCCGCGTCATGATTTCTATGTTTTCCTGCACGGTCAGATCTGAAAAGACGCGTCTGTCCTCGGGAACGTAACCAACACCTTTTCCCGCTATCCGGTGACTGGGAAGACCGCGGATCTCTTCGCCTCGCAGCAGAATCGATCCCTCCTTCGGGGTCACCAGTCCTATAATGCTCTTCAATGTCGTAGACTTGCCGGCTCCATTTCTTCCTATCAAGCCCACCACATGGCCTTTTTCCACGGAGAGAGACACCCCGAAAAGAATGTGGCTCTTCCCGTAATACGAGTGAATATGGTGTACCTCCAGCTCTTTCATGCCAGGTCCCCCAGGTAGGCTTCCTTCACTTTGGGGTCATTACGGATCTCTTCCACGGAGCCGTCCGCGATTACCCGGCCGCTCTGCAAGACCATTATTCGAGTGGAAATGCTGAATACCATTTCCAGATCATGTTCCGTCAAAATGATCGTGGCACCGGTCTTCTGCCACACGTCTTTGATCAACCGGATCGTCTGTTTGGTCTCCTCGGGGCCCATTCCGGCTGTCGGCTCGTCAAGCAGGAGTAAATCAGGCTCGTTGGTGAGCGCCATTGCCATTTCCAGACATTTTTGGTCTCCGTGAGACAGGGAATTAGCTACCAGGCCGCCCTTGTCCCGCAGACGGACCAGGTCCAGAATTTCGTTGGTTTTCTCGGAAACTTTCCCCAACTTGTTGACGTTCTTGGCAAATCTCATCGTTTGCTTCTGTCGCGATAACACCCCGATGCGCACATTACTGAACACGGTAAGGTCCGGGAAAAGATTTACAATTTGGAACGATCGGCCAACCCCCTTGTTGGCAATCTCGTGTCTGCTCAATCCATCTATTCTCTCACCGTTGAGGTACACGCGTCCCGTGGTCGGCCTGTACCCGCCGGTGACGACGTTGAAGAAAGTGGTCTTGCCGGCCCCGTTGGGCCCGATGATGGACATGAGCTCGTTTCTTGCAACCGTGCAGTTCACGCCGTTCAGCGCAAACAAGCTACCGAAGGAGAGGGAGAGGTTTTCCACTTTCAACACGTCCATACTTTGCACCTTGTGAAATCTCCTCAAGCACGTTATTGGCTTTGACTCAATGAGAGGACAAACTTCTTTGCATAGCCTGTTATGCCCATCGGAAAAACCATCACCAGCGCGATTAAAATGGAGCCCATCACCAGCTGCCAGTACTCGGTCACTGCTACCACGCGACTATGCAATACATAGTAGAAAAGGGTCCCGAGGCCCGGTCCGATCAACGTGCTGATACCGCCGATGAGGCTCATGAATATGGGTTCCCCGGACTTGGTCCAGTGCGAGGCCATCGCATCGATCGTCCCCTGCTATCACAAAAGCTATGAACTTATATCTCTTCACCGGGAGGCCCAAAAATTCGGCGCGATTCGGATTCTCGCGAATAGCAAGAAGAATTTGGCCGAACGGTGACCTGACGATCGCTCGAAGAGCAAAATACGAAACCGCAACGACAATCGCGATAAGATAGTAATTACTCAGCGGCGATGAGATCACCAGCCTGGTGAAACCAAAGTCCAGCACCGGCCGGGGAATGCCCGACAGGCCGTCCGCGCCGCCGGTGAGTGAGTTCCACTTGTAGAGAATACTGTAGAAAAGCATTGAAAAGGCCAAGGTGAGCATACCGAAATAGATTTCCGTTCGGTGAATGCTGCACACTCCTATGACGACCGCCAGGGCCGTGGAAATCGCGAGACTTCCCATGAAGGCCAACCACCAGGAGGTGGTAAGATGCATCAGAATCAGTGCCATGGCATAGGCGGCCGCTCCGAAGATGGAAGCCTGTCCGAAGGACAGCATCCCGGTAAAGCCGAACAAGATATTGAAGCTTATCGCGAAAAGGGCGAAAATCATGATCTCGGCCAACAAAAATGTCCAATACCGCGAGAGCCAATGGGGAGCCAGCAACAGCACCACAACCCCCGCAATGAAGGGAAGTAATGGAACAAAATCGCCGCCAAATTTTCGGAGCCAGCCGCTTGGTTCCCCCAAATACGGGGCAATCGGATAATGAACTTGTTCAATCTCACGACCGAACATGCCGCGGGGATAAATGCTCAGGAAAACAACCAACAGCACAAATATCAGGCTCATGGACAACTGCGGAACGAACAGGCCGCTCAATACGCTCGTTTCGCCCACGATGATCGAAGCCACGAACGTTCCTCGGAAGCTGCCCACTCCTCCTATGACCACGATAGCGAAACTGTAAATGAGGAACTCCGCGTCCACTCCCACTGCAATGGAGAGCTTGAGCGCACCGAGCACACCTGCCAGCCCGGCCAACGCCGCCCCTACGGAGAAGGCCACGGTGCCTCGCCGAGCCACATTGAATCCCAGTGCTCCCGCTATTTCGCGATCGAGAGCAATGGCCCGCAGAATTTTTCCGAACGTGGTTTTCTGAAACAGAAGCCACAATCCGAACGCGGTGAGCAACCCCACCGCGATGATGAAAAGAGAAGTGACGGGAACAATCTGATTGAACAGGGTGACGCTCCCTCTCAGGAGCTCCGGCGTTGCGACGGTCTTAACGTTTGTCCCCCACAGGATCTTTATGAGGTCATATATGACCAATATCAGTCCGAACGTGACCAATAGTTGCCACACAACTTGGTCACGGTATACGTGACATACGCGCCCAGAATGAAGAGGGCCCCATGAGCAAAGTTCAACACTCCCAGGTAACCCAGCATGATGTTCAGACCCGCCGACAAGATAAACAACATCATGGCGTAGGTGACACCATTGACAAAATAACCCATCCTCTCCTCCAGATGCAGGCGGGAAGTGAGGGAGGCTGGAACGGCAGCGCGCGAATTCCAGCCTGCCCCTCGTTATCATGTAAAGGGGATGGGCATGCCGTACTTGGTCTTGGCCTCCTCATCGGTTATCATGACCTTCTCGTATGGCATGGAGACTATCTCGGTGGCCACCCAATATGGTGCGCCTTCTTTCGGGCCGATGTACCCCATGTTATAGACCTTTTTCAGCGGCAGATGGGAGACCGGCCGGATTTTGAGCCATCCCGCCATACCGTCATACTCAAGGCCCCCCATCGCTTTGGCGATATCCTCCGGTTTTGTGCTCTTGGCTTTTTCGATGGCCTTCTTGAGGATGAAGAGTGAATCGTAATAGCAGGCCGCGGTGTCTTCCGTCACCCACTGGCCATATTCCTTGACAAACATATCATTGAACTTCTTTCCCGGAGGCAGCGACGGGTGGCCCTGATCCATGCCGCTCCATATTCGCTCCATGTCGTTGCCCATCGCCTTGGCCAGCCCCACCGAATTCCCATACTGGAATCCCACGGTTTTCTTCAAGAGTCCGTAGGGCTTTTGCTGACGCAGGAAAGTCACCATGTCGCCGGCCCATGAGGCTGAAACTAGGCCATTCGGCTTGTAATCAGCAATCTGCTGAATGATGCTCGAAAAATCGGCCTCGCCAAACTTGTGTACAAAGGGTTTGATTTCGGCGTTCTTTAGGGTGGATTTGGCCATCGCATCTTGAAAATCTTTCAGACAGTCATGTCCCCAGGCATAATCCGGCACCAGTACCGCCCACTTCTTGAAGTTGGGATATTTTTTCTCGGCCAGCACAACGATCCCTCTCATCTGAGTGGGACCATCGTCCCCTAGCCGGAAGTCCAGCTTGTGCATAGCTTTGTATACTGAAGCACCGTCCACTTCGTAGTCGAAATGTACGACGCCGTACTGTTTTGTCACATCGGACAGGACTTTGGTCACACTGGTGCAGGTCTCGCCGTGCAGCGCGACCACGCCCTCTTCGAGGATCAGGCGCTTGGCCACGCGGGCTGCGTCCTGAGCCTTGCATTGAGTGTCCTCATAGATCACCTTCAGGGGGCGCCCCATGATACCGCCCTGTGCGTTAATTTGCTTCTCCGCCAGCTTGGCACCCATGACTTCTGCCGTCCCAATGCTGCCAAACAGGCCGCTTAA
>JARRRG010000607.1:0-4944 GCA_037380965.1 Deltaproteobacteria bacterium | reverse complement strand
ATGTCCGCGGCCATGGCGCTCGGGAACATGGGATATGAGGTGGACCTCATCGAAAAGCAGGACCGATTGGGGGGCTTGCTCAACCAGCTCAACCTCGTCCTGCCCACGCACGAGCCGCCCTCGACCCTGCTGGACGATCTGACCAAGCGACTCGAGGAGAACCCGAAGATCAACATCCATACCGGAGCCGAGGTAAAAGAGACTGAGGGCTACGTCGGCAACTATGTTGTCACGGTGGATGAGCACGGCGAGCAGAATAAGATCAAGACCGGCGTCATAATCGTCGCGGTGGGAGCGCGTGTGCTCGAGCCGGAAGGCTTATTCGGGTACAACGGCAAGGACGTGATCACCCACCTGGAACTTGAGTCTGTTCTGAAACAAGGCTCTCCGGATGCGAAGAATGTGGTGATGATTCAGTGCGTGGGCTCCCGGTGCGAGGAACGCACGTACTGTTCGCGAATCTGCTGCATGACCGCAGTGAAGAACGCGATTCTCCTCAAAGAGGCCGACCCGAAAAAGAGCGTTACCATACTCTACCGTGATATGCAGATGTACGGCGTCGAGAACGAGGACCTGTTTCGAAAATCCAAAGAGCTCGGCGTCCGATATGTCACGTACGATCCTTCCCGGCCGCCGTTGGTGGAAGAGGGAAAGGTACGAGTCTATCACCTTCGTATGGGCAAGGAGATTGTCATGCCCGCGGAACTGGTGGTTCTCTCGACGCCGCTCATAGCCCAGGAGGATGTTCAGGATATTTCGACGATGCTCAAAGTGCCGCTCAACGAGAACGGCTTCTTTCTTGAGGGGCACGTAAAGTTGAAGCCGCTCGATTTTGCTACGGACGGTATATATCTGTGCGGGAACGCACGGTTTCCCTCGTCGATCCGAGAGGCCGTCTCCCAGGGTCTTGGCGCTGCGTCCAGAGCGGCGATCGTGCTTTCCAAAGAGGCCCTCTTTACGAGCGGCATCGTCGCCGACATCAGTCCGGAGACCTGCTGCGGCTGTCTCGGCTGTCTGGAAGTCTGCCCGTACGGCGCGATCAACTTCTTTGAGGATCGCGGAATCTGTCAGGTGAACAAGGTGCTTTGCAAGGGCTGCGGAGGATGCGCGGCTACCTGTCCGTCAGGCAGCGCGCGACTGGACGGGTTTTCGAACGATCAGATCTATGCACAGATCGAACAAGCCCTTGCAGGCTGAGGTGACGACCCCTCGCTGCGTAGGAAAATGACCCATTCTCAGGGGTGACATGATGTCTGAAGATCAATTCGAGCCAACGATAATCGGCTTTCTCTGCAACTGGTGCGCGTATGCGGGCGCGGATCTGGCAGGCGTGAGTCGTCTGCAGTATCCGGCGAATCTCCGCACCATTCGAACCCTGTGTTCGGCCACGGTGAGGCCCGACCAGATCCTGAAGGCTTTTCAAAAGGGAGCTGACGGCGTCTTTGTAGGCGGGTGACACATCGGGGATTGCCATTACCTGTACGGTAATTACATGACAGTGAAGAGAATAGCCTTTATGAAGAAATTCCTCGATTATGCGGGGATCGATGAAGAGCGACTGGTACTGAAATGGGTCTCATCTGCCGAGGGACCGCGATTTGCGCAGGTGGTGACGGACTTTGTGGAAAAGATCCGAAAACTTGGACCATCACCCCTTCGCGCCCGTCCGGTAAAAGAGGAGGCTGGCTAAGGAGGTGCCGGACACCGGTTTGGCTGCAGTGACCTTTGTTTGCCGTTTGATCAGTATATGATATGTCCTCCAAAGACGAAGCCGCTCGAGAAGTAAGATGATCGAAGAAATAAAAGAACATGTGAAGAGACTCCTCGATGAGGGTACGATATCCGGATTTCTCGGCCTCAAGGATCAACACGGAACGATCGTTCCTCATCTCTACAAAACATCCGACGATCTGGACGATGGATTCAGTATTGGAGCCACGGAAGGTGGGGCGCCCGCGCGTTATCCCATGGCATCGCTCATCATGACCATTGCAACGACGTACGAGAACGGGAAGGTCGGCGTACTTCTCCGGGGTTGCGATGAAAGAGCGTTGAACGAGCTGCTGCGGTGGAACCAGATCCCTGAAGCGGCCGACCGGATTGTGCGGGTAGGGTTCGCGTGTAAGAAAGAGCTCGCGGAGGCTCATGAATGTCGCAAGCCCTTCCCTGACGAATGCATCGCGGGGGAGAAGACCGAGCCTGTATCCAATGCCAGCCTGAAAGAACTCGAGTCCATGGATGTGACGGGACGATTGAATTACTGGCTGCGCGAATTTGACCGCTGCATAAAGTGTTATGGCTGTCGGGACGTCTGCCCGGTGTGTTTCTGTAATGTCTGTACCCTCGAAGAGGACTCGCTCATCAGGACCGGGGACCTGCCCCCGGAAAACCCGATGTTTCACTTGACACGCGCCGTTCACATGGCCGGTAGATGCATCGACTGTAATCTCTGCACGGAGGTGTGCCCTGCAGAAATACCGCTGCGGACGCTCTATAAGAAGGTGGCCGAAATCGTCAATCATGGCTGAGAAGGTGAAAGCCGCGAGCGTTGTCTTTCATGGTGAGAGGATTATTTTCGAATGCCCGTACTGTGGATGCACGCTCATCAGGACCAATTACGGACGGATCCGGAGATTGCTCGAGGATAAGGGTCCCCCGCGAGGAAAAATATGCTCCAAATGTGAACGCACGGTGAGACTCGAGCTGAACCGGAAGGCACGAGCAATCATAGAATCGAAAACGGGAAGCGCGTGACCGCGCGTGAGGGCTATACTGCCAAAAGCGTTCGCCGGCTCGGGCGATCGCCTGATTTACTGAGGGAGTCATGGATCGACTCGGCCTCTGGCTGAAAGAAGTAAGAGCCCCGTTTTTGTCCCTGTCCGTGGTACTGGTCTTTCTGGGAACGTCAATCGCTGTTGCTGAAGGTGCATTTGATCCCTGGCGCGCTCTTTTGGCCCTGATCGGTCTGGTCGCGTTGCACATCAGCGTGAACGTGCTCAACGAGTATTCCGACTTTGAGAAAACCGGCATTGATCTCTACACATCCCCTACCCCCTTCAGCGGGGGGAGCGGCATGCTGGTCGCAGGGAAGATAGCGCCGGCCAGGGCCTACGCCGTTGGAGTCGGATTTCTCGCACTCGGTGCGGGTATTGGGGTCTACTTTCTCTGGTTGACCAATATGTGGTTGCTCCCCTTATTGTTGATCGGGGGATTCGCCGTCTATTTCTACACCGATTTCCTTGCCCGATACGCGCTCGGCGAAGTTTTCGCGGGTCTGGGGCTCGGCACTCTCCCGGTTCTCGGGGCCTCGTTCGTGCAGACGGAGCACTATTCTGTCCAGGCTGTGGCAGGAGCAATACCGGCCGGAATTCTCACCTTTAATTTGTTGCTGATAAACGAATTCCCGGACCTGGAGGCGGATACCTGGGGCGGGCGGAAGAATCTGCTCATAGCCTTCGGACCTCTCGCGGGCGGCAAGATATACACGATGCTTCTCGTGTTCATGTACGTCTGGATTATCGTTGCCGCATTCGCAGGCTTCATACCGGTGTACTGCCTTGCGGCCCTGGCCACGCTTGCAATCGCCTGGAAACCCATGAAATGGACCTGGACGGGCAGTGCCAACCAAGAGGAGACCGTGCCTGCGCTCGCGTCGAATGTTGTGACGAATCTGGCCACCCAATCCTTGCTGGGTGCAGGGTTCCTTGCCGCGACGTACTGGTAATCGCTTGCATTACGTTCAGCCCGGGGAGATATGCGACGGGCCCCCATATCTCCGAACAATGCGCGTACCCGCGCGGCCGTCCGACAGCCTCGGGAACATCGCTTCG
Organism: Deltaproteobacteria bacterium; assembly: GCA_037380965.1. Taxonomy (GTDB): domain Bacteria; phylum Desulfobacterota; class Desulfomonilia; order Desulfomonilales; family Desulfomonilaceae; genus JARRRG01. Next base: position 1,114 of record JARRRG010000607.1, on the reverse strand, counting down.
AAGAAGTCAATGCCCCGAAGAATTGTTCTTGCACGATCCACACGTTGGGTGATGCCTCGAAAGGATTCGATCCATGCTTGCTGCCGAAGACACGATCCTGGTGATCATCGATATCCAGGAAAAACTGACCGCCGCGATGCACGAAAAGGAAGCCCTCGTAGAAAATGCGGTGAAGATGGTGAAGGGCGCACAGATACTTGGACTTCCAATTCTCCACACCGAACAGAATCCCAACGGCCTCGGACGAACCGTTCCTCAGCTCGGGGAACTGTTGAAAGAGGCTCAACCTTTTAGCAAGCTCACGTTTAGCTGCTGCGGAGAGAGGCCTTTTGTGGGAGAGCTGGAAAAGCTCGGCCGTCATCAAATCTTGATCGGGGGCATCGAGAGCCACGTGTGTGTGTACCAGTCCGTAGTGGATCTGATGGATCTGGGGTATGAGGTCGAGGTCATTACCGACATGGTTTCCTCGCGAACACGCGAAAACAAACAGATCGGTCTTGCCAAATGCGAGGCGTATGGGGCTTACCTCACGAGTGTCGAGACCGCGCTCTTCGAATTGCTGCAAGTCGCGGAAGGTGACAAATTCAAACAAATGCTTAAGGTGGTGAAGTGACGCTCCTCAGCCCATGAGGTTGCCGCGGTTATTCGATAGACTTGTCAGGATGGCTGACAGGGTATTCGGAAAGAGGCAGTGAAGCCATTCCCTTGGAGTGGAGGATATCGAGCAGGGAAGGAAGCACCTGTGCGGTTCGCGTGCGGTCGTGCAATAATACCACGTCCCTGGCTCTGGCCCTGCTCAAGGAAGCTATAACCGCGGCAGGCTTTCGCGCGTACGGGGAAAGCTCCATGCGCCAATCCTGGGTGTCCAGATCCCACCATGCTATCTGATAGCCGAGGTCAGCCAGAACCTCCTGCGAGGTATCATAATTGAGATACGAACCGGCGTCGCCGTAGGGGAATCGAAAGAAGCGGTTCTGACGGCTGACACCTACCCCCGCCTCCTGCACGACATGCTGGATGATCTTGTGGGCACCGGTGATCTCTCGCTCCGCGGCGCGGGCGGAAAACATGGAGAAGTACGGATGCGAATAGGAATGGCATGCCAGCTCGTGAC
>JARRRG010000606.1:0-2719 GCA_037380965.1 Deltaproteobacteria bacterium | reverse complement strand
CTCAAGGAGAAGGAGCTGGCCAGGGAACGATATCTCGATGAAAAGCGGATTGCCAAGGATCGATCGATAGATCTGGCTAATATCAAGAAGCTGCAAGAAGTGGACGAGCAGCGAATCGCGGCGGAAAAGGAAGTTCAGGCTGCATCCATCATTCGCGAAATCGAACTGGCAGCGGAGAAGCGAAAAAAAGAGGAAACCGTTATTGAACTGGAAAACTTCATTGAGACGCTGAAGATTGAAAAAGATCGGTTGTTGGAGGAAAAGCGTATCGCGAAGCAATTGGAGACCGAGGCCGCGAGGATCAACATGGAGAAAGAGCTCGAGGGCGAGCGGATTGAGAAGGACAAGTGGACCCGACTCGTCACCCTTGGGAGCGAGACCGAGCTCATAGAAGAGGAGAAAAACAGAGAGCTGGCTGAATTGGCACGGAACAAGGCGCTCGAGATGACAAAGCGGGCCAAGGAAATCGCGATTGCAGGCGAAGAAAAGGCAATTGCCATGGCAATGACGGAGTTGGCCCGGGCGCAGACCCAACGCGAGGCCGCGGAACAAGAAACCCTCGAGGTCAGGGTCAAGTCTCAGGCCGACCGTCAAAAGATAGCCGCCACCATCCGGGCCGAGGAGGAAGCTGCTCTGAGCACGATCGAAAAGGAGACCGCGGTCGGTCTCAGCGTCCATGAAATTACCCAGATGGCCCAGGCCAAACTGGAAGCGGCGGGCAATGAGGCCAAGGCTCGTGAAACGCTCTCTCAGGCCATGTACAAGGAGGCCATGGTGAACGCGGACGCAGAGCGGGCTATGGTTGAGGCCAGGAACCTTGCTTCCGAGCATATCCTCAAAGACGCACGGTACGGTCAGCTTATCGGCGAATTGGCCAAGATCGCGGCCGAGCTGATGAAACCGGCTGACAAGATCGACTCGATAAAGATCGTCCACGTGGATGGCTTCGGCACTGTGCCGCTGATCCGAGGAGCGGAAGGAGACGCGCAGGAAAGCCTTCTCTCCGAACGGGGAGCTCAGTCCGCTATCAGTACCATCATCAATGGCATCTTGCAGGTCAGAGCATTCAGACCGGTGTTCCGCCAACTGTTGGGAGAAGATGGAATTGCAGAACTTGATCAGGAACGCCTGGTCCAAATGGTACGAGAGTTGGTGCCCGGTCTGATCGAGTCAGCCGGTCGCGAAGTGATCAAGACTTCGGTCCGGAACGAGCAGGAGAGGAAAAAGGACTTGAAAGCCAAAAAGGATGATTCTCAGACAAAATAAATGAAGGAGGGTAACAGATGCCTGTCGATCCCAGCCAGCCAACTCACTTGATCAAGGTGTTGGATCTCGGGGACCTGGGGGGTATAGACTCGAGCTTCCTGGTAAACAAATACAATCCGGGTGCGGTCGTCAATGTGCCGTGCTACGCCTTTCTGATCGTTGGGGAAACCATTCCTCCCATTATCGTGGACACCGGCGTAAAAGAAGATCAACTGGACATCATGAACAGATTGGGCATGACGTGCACTCAGCGGTCTGATCAAAAGATATCATATCAGTTGGCCAAATACGGCCTCGACATATCTGACATTGAGATTGTCCTGCACACCCATCTCCATATCGATCACGCGGGAAATGATCGCTTGTTTACCAACGCGAAGATCATCTTCCCGCGCAAGGAGCTGATGTTCGCGGTGGCTGACATCATGGACGCGCAGTATCCTCCGGAGTATATCACGTATTTGGTGGAGCAGATCCACGTACCTGGAAAGGTGAGATTGATCGATGCTCCTCAGCCCCTTTTTCCGGGCATCTTTCTCGAGCCCACAGAGGCACACACGTGGGGCAGTATGAACATCAGAGTTAATACCAGCCAGGGGTTGGCCATCATTTGCGGGGATGTCATCTATAGCCAGCAGCGGCAATGCTTTTCGAACGAGGTGTTCGTCGAGGTTACGAAGCACGCCGAACATGTGGGATTCGCCTTTGGCGATCGCTCCACCGGCAATTACTGGAACCTGTGGGAAGCCAAGGCCGGCGTGCAGAAGGTCATGGCTGAGGCCGATCTGGTCCTTCCCATTCATGATCCTCTCGTCGTAGAGCAGTACGGCTATGAAATCGGATAGGGACAATTGATGAATCTCTGGGCCCGAATAGCGAAATCCTCTGCTGGAGGGGCCCGTGGACTCAAACGTCGAGAAACTTTCGACCGGCGATGACCGCGTGTGCCACCGGAACGTGCAGTGACGGTGATTCAGATCGGCTACGGGATCTCGCAGTGAGGAGGGGCGGTTCACGAATCGCCCTTGCATTCACCTCGCATGTCGCCTCTGTGCATACCAATTGTACCGTCGGCGTGATCACCCATTCCTCCGATGTGACACGGGGATAACGATCCTCAATTGCCACGATTCAGATGCTCTGTGCTCCGGAGGGTACAACCTGATTTCCCTGTCGACGATCTCGCCCGGAAGGCATTCCCGATTATGCCCGCACATGGTGACCAAATAGGCCCGTTGTACAGAGTGACGGTAGCCTTGAAGATGAATTGAACGCTGGTGATCTCTGCCAGCATTGAACCTCATGGTCCGCTTCGATCGTGCTCCACACGCGCGATGCAAGCGGGATGGTCGCGGCCATTCCGTGCAGGTCGCTGTTCCATGCAGGTGTGCGGCAGTTTCTCGAGAATGGCGAGCCATGGCATCGGGGTGTAAGAGGGTAGTTTCGCGGATCG
>JARRRG010000605.1:0-3798 GCA_037380965.1 Deltaproteobacteria bacterium | reverse complement strand
ATTCCTTTGCCGGCACGATGCGCTCGGGTAGGCATGCTGCCGGGTCCTCTCCGGGTTTGGGCCCTGGGTGAAAAAGTAGCGCAGGATTTATCAATCCCGCATATCCGTGTCATCTGTGAAGGTGACCCTGAGATACAACGAGTGTTCGTCGCCTCGGGTAGCGGTATGGGCTATTTTGAAGAGGCCCTGCGCTATCAAGCGGAGGTGATCGTTACAGGCGACGTCCGATACCATGCAGCTCGCGAGGCACTGGAAATGGGCATGCCGGTGATCGACGCGGGGCATTACGGCTTGGAAAAGGTCGCGGTCCGGCTCCTGGGAACCAGTTTCCAGAAAGAATTCGAAAGTCGGGGACTACCGGTCACCTGCATTCAATGCGATTCGGAAGAGGAGCCCTTCGCCGCGTTGCCATCACTGCCGAGGAGGATGTTCAGTTGAAGGAACAACTTCAACTTCTGGCAAGACTGCGAGAAGTAGACGATCAAATAGACTACCACGAGAGCAACATGACCCGCCTTCCTCTGGAAGTCCAGGAAATCGCGAGAAATCTTGTGACGCTCCGTAGAGATATAAGCGAGCGCCGTGACAAGCTCTCCGAGATTGAAAAGGAACTCAGGCAGAAGGAACGCGATCTCGGGGTAGAGCAAGAGAAGATCAAGCTATCCGAGAAGCGCCTGCTCAACATAAAGAACCAAAAGGAGTACAATGCCCTGTCACGGCAGGTGAAGCTCGGGAAGAAGGTGACCGGGGAAATTGAGGAAATAATACTGGGATTCATGGCCGAGATCGAGGGCCTTGGCAAGGCCGTCGAGAGGAAGGAAAAGGAATACGCGGAATTCGAAGAAACTCTCAAACGGAAAAAGACCGAAGAGGCGGAAATCGCGAAAGAAGCCAAGGGAGCCCTTGCTTCTCTCAATGAAGAAAAAACAAGGATTGCCGAGGCGCTTGGGGAAATATATTTTAAGAAGTACACTACGGTCAAGAAAGCTCTGGGGAGTGCCGTGGCCGAAATGGAAAACGGTTCGTGCACCGCGTGTCACATGGCCATACCCCCACAGCTCAATATCCGGAAGGCACTCCGAATGGGAAGCCGATCGGATGAGCGTTCGGGGTGAGCCGGAATGCGCGGAAATGCTTCTTGTACGGACGAGGTGAATTGATTTGTCATGGCGAACTCCCGTCTGGTCCGGAGAACAGAGTTCAGGTGAAGAAGTCCCGGCGGAGTGGTTGATCTCTCACGAACAGGTAAGCTCATGGAGACACAGAAGCTGCTCACAGGACTGAGTCGTGACGATATTGATCGTCTGGCCCTCGGGGAACACGCGGACCCTCACAGGGTGCTCGGGGTCCATCCCGCGGAGTTGGACGGGGAACATGGATTGATTATACGGGCGTTTCACCCCGACGCGGTACAGGCGGATATCCTCGTGAACGGGAAGCGGATCCCCATGGAGAGGCTGCCCCGGGTTCGAGGCTTTTTCGGCTGTTTTATCCCCGGGGAGGAGGTACCGTTCAGATATCGGGTCAGCTTTGGATTCAAGGACGCGTCCACCTGGGAGAGTGATGTTCCCTATCGTTTCCTGCCTACGATCGGAGAGCAGGATCTCTATTTCGCCAGTGAGGGGAAACACTACCGTCTCTACGAAACGCTCGGGGCACATCCCAGAGAGGTAGACGGCGTCTCCGGAGTCTCTTTTGCCGTGTGGGCGCCGACGGCCAGACGGGTGAGTGTGGTCGGAGATTTCAACAATTGGGATGGACGGCTCTACCCGATGAGGAGCATGGGAGGATCAGGTATATGGGAGCTCTTTATCCCTGGGTTGGCGTCGGGGGAATTGTACAAGTATGAGATCAAGACCGCGTCGGGAGAATTGCGAATCAAGACCGATCCGTTCGCGTTCGCCATGGAATTGAGACCCGGCACCGCGTCCCGGGTGTGGGACCTGAATCGTCATACGTGGGGAGACGAGCAATGGCTCGAGGACCGTCGGCATCGGGATCTTCGCGCCAGTCCAATGGCCATTTATGAAGTCCATCTGGGTTCCTGGCTGCGAATCGCGGAGGAAGGAAATCGGTGGGCCACCTATCGAGAGATCGCGCCGAAACTGGTCGAGCACGTCAAAAAGTACGGGTTCACCCACGTGGAGCTCTTGCCCGTGATGGAGCATCCCTTTGATGCATCCTGGGGCTATCAAGTCACCGGATATTTCGCGCCCACGAGCCGTTACGGCACACCTGACGATTTCATGTTCTTCGTGGACACGCTTCACCGAAACAATATCGGCGTGATCGTGGACTGGGTCCCGGCTCATTTTCCCAAGGATGATTTTGCGTTACGGAAGTTCGACGGCACGGCCCTGTACGAGCATGAAGATCCCCGTCAGGCAGAGCACCGGGATTGGGGAACGCTCATATTCAACTATGGAAGGAATGAAGTGCGGAACTTCCTTGTGAGCAATGCCCTTTTCTGGCTTGACAGGTACCATGTGGACGGTTTGCGAGTCGACGCGGTGGCCTCGTTGCTCTACCTCGATTACAGTCGCTCGGACGGGGAGTGGATTCCGAACCGCTATGGAGGGAATGAAAACCTCGAGGCCATCGCATTCATGCAGGAGCTGAATACGGTGGTGTACGATCGGTTTCCCGGATGCATGACCGTGGCCGAAGAGTCAACCGCGTGGACCGGCGTCACAACTCCCGTGTACCTCGGAGGGCTCGGATTCGGGTTCAAATGGGATATGGGCTGGATGCACGACACGCTCATGTATTTTTCCAAGGAGCCGATTCACCGAAGCTACCATCACAACGATCTCACCTTTTCGATGATGTACTCGTACAGTGAGAACTTTATCCTTCCTCTCTCCCATGACGAAGTGGTGTATGGCAAGGGTTCGCTCCTGCGTAAAATGCCTGGCGATACCTGGCAAAAATCTTCCAATCTGCGTCTTTTGTTCGCATACCTGTACACCCATCCCGGCAAGAAGCTCTTGATGGCCGGCTCCGAGCTCGCCACCTGGAACGAATGGGACCACGAATCGAGCCTCGAAACGGATCTCCTCCAGTATTCCCCACACAAGGAAGTCTCCCAATTCATGATGGACCTCGGCCGACTCTATCTCGAGGACAGCTCCCTCTGGATGTGGGACCACCGGCCGGAAGGTTTCTCCTGGATTGACTGCAATGACCACACGGACAGCGTGCTCTCCTATCTGCGCTACGGTCCTGACGGTTTCCTGGTCTGCGTACTGAACTTCACGCCGGTGGTAAGGGAGCACTACCGGGTGGGCGTGCCCGAGCCTGGTGAATACATGGAGGTGCTGAACTCCGATTCCCGCTTCTATGGAGGCAGCGACGTGGGGAACGAAGGATTGATCTGTGCAGAGGAGCACGCGCATCACGGTCACAATCAATCGCTCGATCTCGTGCTCCCACCCCTGGCTTGCCTGATCCTGCGCAAGGCCTGACCGTACCACGCTTCTCGGAAGAATTCCTGCGGCAGCCGAGCCCGAGCGAAGCACGAGCTCCCCGCAACTGCCCGCATCTACTCCCGGGTGTACTGCCCGACCGCTGCGCCAGGAATGATATCGGCTTAAAGAGCGGCGAAATTCTTCTTGTACACGTCCAAATCTCTATCCGAAAAGAGGGCAAACACCACCCGCTCAATGTCGGGGAACCGTTCAAGCTGAGCCAGCGATGTTTTGAGCGCGATTCCGGACGCGTCCTCCAGCGGGTATCCGTACGCGCCGGTGCTGATCGAGGGAAATGCCAGTGAAGTGAGCTTGTTCTCATGCGCAACCT
>JARRRG010000604.1:0-3176 GCA_037380965.1 Deltaproteobacteria bacterium | reverse complement strand
GGTCACCACGCTTCGTCTCATGGAAATGGAGTTCGGAGGCAACCATATCTGTGTCCAGGAGCGCCTCGCTCTTTTTTCGGGGTAGGCAAGTACCATGAACCGTTTCCGCGAGTCAAGATGTTACTGCCATGCCTTCAAGTGCCCCTACTCTTTCACTTCGACTCCTGCTTTGCCGGGATCGAAAGCTTTTCTCTCATCCTCAATGGTGGCCGCAAACGACCTCCTATTGAGCATGGTTTCGGCTCGATTACCACCGCGTCGAGCGTGTTTTGCCGGACATGAGATCAAGATCGCGATGTTCGTCCCATTGCTTCACCTCGCGTGTGTCATGATAACGCTCACAAAATGTCCACGAGTTTTCATGAGCGGTCTCTCCACGTGATGTCGATCTTATGGGCCGGAATTCTCATGGGAAATACCACCGGCCGCAGAGTGGAGCGCGGTCGATGAGTCAGATTGAAGCATGTCGAGCCTCAACACGTGTGAAAAAGACTCACGTGAGCCACAAATGAAGGGTTCGCTCCTCGAAGCAACGGTTACATTGATATTCTAACCCATTGAAAGATAAGATGTATCTTATAATTTTGAGATGACAAAAATATGCGGCACGGAGTTTGCTTCACTTCTCGTCGAGATCCACGTCCTCGAAGCTCCCTGCTCTGAAAGTGGCCGGGAAAGAAGATCGGCCTATTACTATTGCACGCACGCTGCCTGATAGTTCGTCTCTCCGTGGATCTGTCGGTTGATGCCGACGATGATAATGATTCTGGATCCTGGAAGGAAAAAATTTGTCTGGGAGAGTTCGTCGCCTCCCCCGGACCTACCGGACCGTCTCAGACTGGAGGAAGAGTCAGTCCGGGTGTTGGAGAGAATTGATGAGTGAGCCGATCAATCCCGATCCGTACCAACACTCTCAAACGAGGCCGCCCTCTCGTGCGTTGTCATTGCGATCCCGGATGATGCTTGGCTTCGGAGTGCTCGTAGTCGTCATCGTGACCGCTGTTGTGGGAATTCTGCTGTTCGGGATGCCTTTCACCTCGCACCGAGGAATCTATGAACAGGAACGCGCGCAGGTGGTGACAAACTTGGGCTTCGTTGCCGACCTCAAGAAGGAGCGTCTCCTTATGTGGCTTCGCGAACGGAAGAGCGACATAAGGGTTCTGGCTGCAAGCGCGGACGTTCGCACCGCGGTAGAAAAGGTGAATGCCTTCCTGAGGAGCGGGCATCCTGGCGGTGAAGTCGGTGGAGCGTCCTGGGCGCAGGGCGAGGACGGGCCGGGCAGCCAAACTCTTGCGGAACATCTCCAGGTCGTCAGGGAAGCTTACCGCCAGTACGAGAAAATTACGGTGGTGACCAGCGAAGGAGGCCTCATTGTGGCCTCCACGGAAAAGGGCGAAGTAGGAAAACCGTCAACTCACAACGCTTTGATGAGAGAGGCTTCAAACGATAAATCAGGGTTGTCGGTCGGTATTGATGCCGGACGCTCGACGGGAACACCCCATCTCGTCATCTCGCATGTTGTTGAGAGCACTCGATCGGTGGAACACCCTGATGGCACGGTAGTCGGATGGGTCAATGCCTGTATCGACTTGGACAGCTTCCTGAAACCCCTCCTCTATACGGGAGGCAAGTTGGGAGAGACCGCAGACATTGTTCTCGTGGATCAGTATCGGCGCATCCTCATTTCACCGAGATTCCCTCTTCCTGATGGTTCGAAGGCACAATTGTCAAACTACATCATCAAGGGGGAACCGGCCAGGCTCTCTGCCAACGGCAGCGACGGAGTCATTGTCACCCGTGACTACCGGGACGAGAATGTCTTGGCCGCGTACCGGCATATCGATGTGACTCCAAATGAGCGATGGAGGCTCGTGGTCAAGGTTGACATGAGTGAGGTGTTCGCACCGGTTCGGCAGACCGTCTTTGACGCATCCATGATTGGCCTCGCAGGTCTTATCGCAGCGCTTGGACTTGCTTTTTTCGTCTCAGGCCGTATCTCTCTGCCCATTGAGAAGCTCAGTCAGTTTGCTCGACGAGTGGAATCGGGAGACCTGGAAACACGTGCACCCACGACGGGCTCGAGAGAAGTGGCAAGCCTTGCGGGCGCATTGAACCATATGATCCGGAGCGTTCAAGAATGGCGCGTGAAGCTCGAAGAGAAAGTCGCCGAGCGTACTGCGGAATTGCGGACAGAGATCTCCGAGAGAAAGCTCACCGAGCAAGCGCTCCGGGAGAGTGAGGAACGATTCCGCTCAGCGTTCACCCATTCCCGGATAGGTATGGCGCTGCTCGCGGTCGACGGCAGATTTATGGCCGGAAACAATGCCTTATGCCGACTCCTCGGCTATTCGGAACAAGAACTGAGCACGATGGATTTCAAAGACATCTCGGATCCTCGAGACGCGGAAGAGAGCTCGAAGAGGTTTAAAGCGCTTGTCTCGGGAAAAACCGACGGCTACTACTTTGAGCAGCGATGTGTTCACAAAAACGGCACGACGATCTGGGGCAATCTGACGGTATCGGTAGTGCGATACTCCGACCAGCTCCCCATATATGCGGTGTTACAGCTCAATGATATTACCGACCGCAAACGTGCCGAGGAGCAACTTCGGCAAAGTGAAAAACGATTCCGGCGTCTCGTGGAGACCGCGAACGAGGGTGTCTGGGCAAAGTGAAAAACGATTCCGGCGTCTCGTGGAGACCGCGAACGAGGGTGTCTGGGTTGTGGATACCGAGTTCAAGACGACCTTCGTGAATTCAAGGATGGCTGACATGCTGGGTTACACTCCGGAAGAGATGGTCGGTCGGAAACTCAGCTCGTTGAAGTTTGAGGAAGATTTGGCCGATCTCTATGGGCGTCAACAGGAGGTTTTAGGTGCGCAGGCAAAGATCTTCGAGGGCAGGTACAAACGGAAGGACGGCACAGCGGTCTTGGCGTTCATATCTACCGCTCCACTCCTGAATGACGAGGGAACGGTCGAAGGCTCCTTTGCCATGATTACGGACATGACGGAACTGAGAAAGACGGAGCAAGAATGCAGGGATATGGAGAAGCGCTACCAGGCCGTTGTCGACAACGCTCGCATAGGGATTTCCGTTTTGAATTCTCACATGGAGATTGTAGCGATCAACAAGCAATTGAAGCGGTATTTTCCCCATGCTCGGCCTGCATGCGG
>JARRRG010000603.1:0-3864 GCA_037380965.1 Deltaproteobacteria bacterium | reverse complement strand
GTGGAGGAAGAGTGGTTTAGGAGCTATGTGCAGGCACGTTGGGGCGAGCCATTCGTCCCAAAAGACAGCCGGGATCGTCTCGTCGTAAGAGAGATACAAGATCAAGCTTCCGTCCGTCAAGAATGGAAAAAGCTGTTCATCGATATTACGTGCCATCGGAGCCAGCTAACCAATTCATTGTTCGCACATTCTCTTCAGAAAGAAATTCTCGAACTTGTCCTCGGTAACGTTATGGGGCCAATACCTTGCCCTCGTGGCCCCTCCCGCCGACAAGCTGCGAAACGAGCGAAAGAGTACCTCATTGCCAACGTAAGGAATCCGGTGAGCATGGCCGATCTTTGTACGGCCGTCAATGCCAATGAACGAACACTCCTTCTTGGATTCCGTGAAGTTTTTGGGACCTCTCCGAAGGCGTTTCTCAAATCCCTACGTCTTAACCGAGTGAGGCAGGGCTTACGGGAGGCAACGCCGGGCACGTCGATAACGGATGTTGCTTTAGATTGGGGAATCACACACTTGAGCCGCTTTGCTGCGGATTATCGAAGAATGTTTGGTGAGTTCCCGCGCGAAACCCTGCGAAACACTCTGAAGAGACAACCACATTAGAACAGCAGGTATGTTTGCCTCAACCCCCTTGGTCACACACCATGCTCTCGGTGCCCCTGAGCGAAAATCGGGGGTGCGCTACGAGCCAATGCGAAAAAGCCACCGGCAAGTGGACAAGCAGTTGAATATTCAATGGATTCTGAATACCGGAATTTTTCGTTGCGGAGGGACTAACTTCGTGAGATCATGAAATCATTGCGCCATCCATCATAAGTCCATGGACACTGTTGCGCAGCGATTCCAGCGGTGTATGGGGGTCGCGTTGCCGGATGGTTTTTCTTTCGTCATGGGACTGATGTCGATTGCTGTTCCCGGTGCTTTTTTCATTGAAGGGAGGGTCACCACGTGAAGCGAATCTGCGTTGCTGCGATTCTCGTGCTTTTCTGTCTGCCTACACCTCTCCTTGCACAAGGGCTGCTGCCCGGCGGATTCCCGTCTCTCTCTTCTCTCACTGAAAACGTGAAGGTGAACCCGTACGCTCAGGTTGGCTTTCAGTGGGTGGGCTCGAACCTGAACCTTCCCGTGCAGAACGAGCCTCTTCCGAATCTCGGCCTGCACATTGGGGACCTGGACATCTCCTTGAAGGACGCCAATTTCTGGACGGGAATTGCCGGTATCAATGTGGCGGTCACTGAAACATACAGCTTTTTCGCTGCCGCGGGAGGCCTTCTCAATCGGTCGTTTATCACTGCCGGAACTGTGCCGGTAAGTATCGGCACCGTCAGTACGTCACCTACCCTTGAATTTACCAATACCGGGATGGAAAGCTGGTTCATCCAGACGGGCATTGGTGTGAAGCGGCTCCTGTTGGGACTGTACTGGAACCATTTCTCGTTTGCTCTCGGTGAGCCACGGAATGTATCGGGCCCGAATCAGCCCAATCAAACGTTGCGAGGAGACATCCTCACCACCACATTCTGCCCGTTTATCGGCCTTGCCTTCCCAGCCGGTGGCGCATCGCTCACTATCACCTACAGCCCCCTGGCCTACTCCACCACGGCCCTGTCTCTTACAAGCTCGCAAAATAATTTGGCGCAACTGCGCTACACGTGGAAGCAACCAGGCCAGTTGCTCAACGCCATGTTCCAGTATGCCATGTCGTTCTCCTCATCGATCTCAGTCGGCGTCTGGGCCAACGGCAGCTGGATGAGGATGCGTAACGACGCGGAACTGGAATTTGAGAGCACTCCCACCCCACTCCTCTCACGCACCAGAGACGTCACGGCAACCGTGACGCAATTTATCGTCGGAGGTGGGGTAACACTCGGGATGAGCTTCTAGAGTGTGAGAAATTATCTGATAGCTGTAGCCTAACTCCTTATTCCAAGGCAAAATCCCGCCAATAAATACCAAGATGATGATTCGCTCTTTTGTCCAGATCTGCGTACGGTTGAAGAGGCGCCCTCGTTGAGGCTTGAATGCAGAGGTAGCGCAAACGGCATCCTATGCGTGGAACAGCCCTTTGCGAGAGTGATGGCGTGCAATGGCTTGTAATCACTCGAACCGCGATATCTTGATCTGAAGCACCTCTCTTCTCTCTCACTCCGACCGATAGCCATGCGGATTACCCCATTATTGGCTGATGGCCCTATAACCCTACGTTCCGCGACCTGGCTTCACCGATATGGGCATCTTCCGGGGAGTGTCCGATTTAGCGACTCAGGAGGAAGACGTGCCCGATTATGCTACGCGTTGATTTTTTTCTAAGTACCCGGGATTACATGAGTCGGTCCAGGTGGGTGTCAATACCGCGCACGCTTCGCAGCTCTCATCTTCGATCGCCGCGGTGCCCTATCGCGGCGAGATCTTCCAACCTCCTTATTTCATGACACTATTCTCAACGGCTGTCAGGATGGTACTGGTGGTACGAGAATTGCTCGTCCCATGAGCAACGGCAACGGGCAGGAGTATATGCTCTGCAGGCAAGCTCCCAGGCGATCGCGGGGTTAAAACGAAGGGGGAGATCCCGAAATTGTTATTCCCGACGGGTCTCGAAGGCCACCTGATCGACGAGTGCAGATCGACCCAATGCCACTCATGCTTCGGTTGACAATGATCGGTTCGACACATGGGCTGGAAGAATTACTTCAATGAATTGATCGACGAAGCTTCCCGAGTGATCGGCGCCGACGTTCACCAAGACGCACTCCAGAGGCTGCGTCAACCGGTCCTCGAATGCGTCGCTTTCTGTGACCGCCCCGAACGTGAGCACATCGATCGCTTGCAGCGACCGGTCTGCAGACAAACCTGCCCGGCCGCGTCAGACAGGTGTTGGGTTTAGTGGACAGAAGTATGAGCGTTGTGATGTCCGGTCAGAAACGAATGAGTAGCAAAGATCGAAAAAAAGGACGCGAGCAGATGCGTCAGCGTGCCCGGAAGATGAGGGGGACGGGGCTTCCGCCGATAGTCAGTGCGTTCGAGGCGGCGGTACAACCTCGCGATCGTCGGGCGACCCGGAACATTGAGGGAGGGAATGATGGAGATGCTTCGTTTGAAGGATACCCGGCCGCGAGTGATGGTGATTCACAGCAATGGTAAAGTGGCCCGTTTCTTTGACGGAGTGCTGCGAAACGGCTGCCACGTGGAGCTCTTCAGAAATTGTGCGGTTGCGATGAAGCGCATAAAACGCGAACTGCCGGATCTCATCCTGTGCGAGCTCGCATCTATGATCGAGCCGGAGGCCCGCCCATCTCGCGGGCCTGAAGTTGCCCGCGCTTGACTGCAATTCACAATCGGTCAATCCCCAACTTCTGCATTGGAAAGTGAAAAATCTGCTCAACCTCAAGAATGCGTTCGATGAATTACGTGAAACCGCGTCCCGGGCCCGAGAGAAGACTCGGCAGGCACGAGCCCGCCGTCCCCTTGACCTGGACGATCTGCTCATGAGGAGAAGCCGGATGCTTTTCTCCCAGGCCGGAGCGGATCTGCCCGAAGCCTGATAAGGAGGAGTGAGCCGAAGGGATGCCCATGATTGGAAAGCGACTCCCGAAACCACCGGATGATGGGACGACCCGCACAATTGGTGAGGGAGCGTCCGGACGAGAGGGAGGCCGCAAATTGCTACGAGAACCTCGATCCGTAATTGACGTCTTGATCTCCCTCTCGTCTGGTGGGCAACCTTCTGCCGATCTCCACTGTCTCCGGGGCATCAAAGAGAGAGCATTGCCGTGAAGTCAGGTTCCGCTCGACCTGAAATGAGCGTGATCTTGCGTTCTTTTCTGGCATTTCTCTTGCGAATGAAAACACCAGGACCTGGAG
>JARRRG010000602.1:0-4063 GCA_037380965.1 Deltaproteobacteria bacterium | reverse complement strand
CGCGATTCACTACGCGAAGAACAGGCACCCGCGCGACATGTCGACACTGCCTGTCGAGCCGGCGCCCCGAAGATATTCAACACGCCGATTATGGCAATGCTCGTTGCAGCAGCCGTTGGCGCAGTCTTCAGCAGATGGCCTCTTGTGGGGGCTCGCAGTTTATCCAGGGAACACATCGCCGGACGGAACGATCCCAGACTGTGTGACGACGAAGAGAAATGGAGACAATCCCATGGCGCGATTGGATCAGTTACCAGAGCCCCTGCGCTCACGTCTTGTTGACCTTGAATGTCCAACCTTCGAACATGACCCCTGGGTGGAAGGACCGCCCCTGCCCAAACGCCGCGTCGCGATAATTTCCACCGCGGGCCTCCATCGCAGAAGCGACCGTCCTTTCGAATTGATGTCCGGTGCGTATCGAGTCATTCCCGGAGATGCGAGCATGAATGACCTTGTCATGACTCACGTCTCGCCGAATTTCGACCGTGTAGGATTCCAAACGGACTGGAACGTCGTGTTCCCGCTGGATCGGCTTCGAGAGTTGGCACAGAGCGACCTCATCGGCTCGGTGGCCGACTATCACTATTCCTTCATGGGCGCGACCGATCCCAGACAGATGGAGGCGACCGCCCGTGGGTTGGCCCCTCTGCTCACGAGAGATCGAGTAAACGCCCTTTTGCTGGTGCCGGTCTGACCGTTTTGCACGCGTGCCGTTGGCGGGCTGGGGCATTTCTTTGAACAAGAGCGTTTGCCGACAACTCAAATCAGCCTGATCCGGGAGCATACCGAGAAAATACGTCCTCCGCGCGCCCTATGGGTGCCCTTCGAGTTGGGTCGTCCGCTGGGCGTCCCTGACGATGACGCTTTTCAAACACGAGTCCTGCTCTCCGCGCTCAAACTGATTGAAGCGCGGTCAGGACCGGTGTTGGAGGACTTTCCTGAAGAAGCGCCGTTGACGGAAGATGCTCTCGATGGATGGGCATGTCCGATAAGCCTCGAGACCGATGCAGAGGGTCTCGATGACGCGGAGCGGTTGCGACAGGAGTTCATGCGTGAAGTGAACGAGATCGCCTCATGGTACGAGCTCGGAGTGAAAAAACGCGGCCGAACGACCTTTGGCGTGACAGGTCTCGATCCTCAGGAGATTGCAACGTTTCTCACTGGATTCCTGCACAATGGAGTTCCGGAGAATCCCCGGGATGATCTTCCTCTCGGGCTCACGCTGAAGCTCGCAGCGGAAGATCTCAAGACGTACTATTTTGAAGCCGTAACCGCGCAGCCGGGAAGGACTGCGCCGGCCGGTAACGTCCTATGGGACTGGTTCTGATTCGAGGTGATCGAGCCGGACATGCGCCGCGGGATATCCGACCGCAAGGTCATGCCGAGGTCTCGACGGAATCGAGTCATGAGGGTTTCAGGCTGAGGACCGAAGTCGAGTGTAACCACCCGCGTGGATCGGACCACGCGTATAACAGGAGTATGGATGAAAATGATTCCCATAGAGAAAATAGACCACATCTGCATAGCGGTAAAGGACCTGCAACAGGCGGCGGCTCGCTGGGAGCCTTTCCTGGGCAAGGAGAAGCCGGACCTCGAATATCGCCACGATCCTGAGGCCATCCATGTGTACCGTTATCAGGTGGGGGAAGTCGGGTACGAGCTGATGTCATCCACCAGAGAGGGCAGTGATGTGGATCGATTCATCGCCAACCGCGGTGAAGGGATTATGCTTATCTCCTTCAAGGTGCCTGACACGGTGGCAGCTATGCAAGCGCTCAAAGAGCAGGGGTACGAGTTTCTCGATAAAGAGCCGCGAATATGGCTGAAATCACGCTACGTCTTTATGAATCCAGGGTTCATGAATGGCGTGCTGGTCGAAATCATCGACGAGCAATCCTCCTGACGGTTGCTATCGTATGCAACGTTCCCGGAATGAGCCGTGAATCGGCACGCGCGGAGCGGGGAAACCATCGGGAACCGCAACATTCAAGTCATCTTCGGTAGACGCCTTTCGATCCACGATGGTACAGCTCCCACTATGCGGTCGACGAATTGTCAGGCGGCTCGATCATTGATCGTGCGGCCCTGTGGCGGATGTACCTCCCCCCGGCCGGGGACGCGATTGGCTGCCGAGCGCGAAGCAGCTCCAGCCCGTTCCCCTTTGTGCAGCGCGGAACACTTCTGAGGAGAGAGCCCCATGAAAGGATCAGCCCCCTATTATGAAACGCCTGTTCGCTACTTTAGCCGGCCGGGTCCTCGTAACACCCGCGCGACCCTGGAAAGCGTTCGCAGGCGAGCCGACGAGCTCAACATCGGGACGGTCCTGGTTGCCTCGTGCAGCGGCGAGACCGCGTTTCACGCGCTGGAGTTGCTGGATTCTCGGATAAAGATTGTCGTGGTCAGCCATGTCACGGGATTTTCCGAGCCCAATCACCAGGAAATGCCCGGGCAGGTTCGGCAAGAACTCATCGATAAGGGCGCGGCAGTGCTCACCTGTCAGCACGCGTTCGGTGGCGTGGGCCGGGGCATCCGCAAGAAGCTCGGCGCGTATCAGGTGGATGAGATCGTTGCCTATACCCTTCGCACCTTTGGCCACGGTACCAAGGTTGCCATCGAGCTGGCACTGATGGCTGCGGATGCCGGCCTCGTGAGAACCGACGAAGAGGTGATCTCTGTGGGGGGGACGGGAAAGGGTGCGGACACCGCGCTTGTGCTCCGGCCCGCCAATAGCGCGGACTTCCTGGACCTGGTGGTCAAGGAGGTCATCTGCAAGCCGGCCTGGCTTTAACAATCCGCGCTCACTGCCGTATCTCGTCAAGGATCTCAGTGGAGCTTTGTGGGGATCGACGATTCACGACCTGTTCCGGATGAGACGGCCAGGCTGAGTGTTTCGTATGGGGATCTTGAGCAGACCGAGGCATTGCAGGTCGAGTGTCTCGTGGTACGGCCGCCTCCTGAACCCATCCTCGCCGTGCTGCGCTACGCGCCCGAAATGGATGGGCACGATACGTACATCAGCATTTACCAATGCGAGGTCCTTGCCGAGAAGAGGGACCGACGGCTTCGGGGGGCAATCGACGACAGGAAATCAGTTTTCAGGGGAACTCTCAGATGAGCGCGTTCATAATCAGTAGCTGTTGGGGATACCCTCACGGATGTCAGTGAGGATTTGCACAAATTCAGCTATGTCACGCGCTGTGAGGAAGTACTGGTCCATGAAGATGCGCACATCTTGCACGTACGTCTTGGGAACGTAGATGACATCGTACGGTTTGACGAGTATCGCGGCCGACATATCTCCCACGTCCAAAATTCTTTTCAGGTCGAGGCGTCGCCCGATCGGCTTGCCATAAATATTCTTCGATATGAGGATCACGCTCGTCAGGTCGGCCTTGTCGGGAATAGGGCCCCCCGCGAGGGAGAGCGCGTGGAGCGCGGTGATCGGCTGTCTGATCTCGAACGCGCCAGGATTTTTCACCTGGCCCATTACGTAGACCTTTCGGGATTTCGCTTCAGAGAGCCTGACTGAAACCACTACATGCTTCAGACCGCCGCGCCTGTAGAGGCGGTTGACCGTATCCTCCACCTCGCTGACGGTGTGTCCCGTGGCAAGGATCCGGTCTTTGAGCAGGGGAAGGTCGATGGTGCCGTCAGGCTTGACCACCACTCCGGTTTGCTGCCCCCCTGTGAGCGTGGTGAGTGACTGAACAAGTCTCGCGACCTTTTGATAGAAATCTTTTACGTGAACCGTGACGAGCTTGTAGTTTTTGAGCTCCGGCTGAGCTTCGTCCTTGGTGAAGATGTTCGCGTCAAGGAATTTGGCCTCGATTTTTCGTGCGAGGGCCTCCGGACTCAGTCCCTCGGCCCGTATATCCCCGATTGCCTGGAGCGTGATCATTCCGTCGGGCCTGATGATCACATCTTCATTCAACTGGGGATCGAGAATGAATTTGATCGAGAGTTTGTCCAGGGTGTCCAGCTTGTAAGTTCCAACCGGGATATTCCATTGTGCCTGGTAGAGAACGGTGAGCAGATCGTCGGGGCCAAGGTGGTAATTTCGGCA
>JARRRG010000601.1:0-2740 GCA_037380965.1 Deltaproteobacteria bacterium | reverse complement strand
CGATGGGCCCCATTCTGACAGTTAACAACCTCTATAAATCGTTCGGTAAAGTGGCCGCGGTAAACGATCTGAGATTCGAGGTGGATCGAAGGGAGATATTGGGCATCATCGGTCCTAATGGAGCCGGCAAGACTACCTTGTTCAACCTCATATCCGGAGAAATCAAACCGGACAGCGGGAACGTCGTATTTAACGGCGAGGATGTAACGTACGCGCATATGTACAAACGATGCCGCCAGGGCATTGCTCGAACCTACCAGATCCCCCGGCCGTTTTTGAACATGACTGTCCTGGAAAACCTGTTGGTCGGGGCGACGTACGGCGCGGGATTGGGCCGCGGCCAATCCAAAGAGAAATGCGACTCCATTCTGGAGAGAACCGGATTGACCCACAGGAGGGATGCCCTTGCTCGATCCTTGCCGTTGCTGGATCGAAAGCGGTTGGAGTTGGCCAAGGCCCTCTCAACGGAGCCGACTCTCCTCTTGGTGGATGAGGTCGCGGGGGGACTCACGGAAAGGGAAGTGGAGGAGGTACTCGAAATCATCCATTCGGTGCGCAAAGACGGGGTTACCGTCCTATGGGTGGAGCACATAGTCATGGCCATGCAGAAAGGCCCTGATCGGCTGCTGGTAATGAATTTCGGTCGAAACCTCTTTTGCGGCAAGCCTGACGAGGCATTCAATTCCGAGGAAGTTCAGGAGGTCTACCTGGGGGCTGAGGAAGACTGATGGCCATGCTGGAGATACGAAATTTGGACGTGTATCATGGGGAGTCCCGAGCTTTGACGGGCATCGAGCTTGATGTGGAAAAAGGCCAGATCGTTTCCATACTGGGTGCCAACAGCGCAGGTAAGTCAACACTCCTCAAGACCATCTCCGGACTCTTGAAGGCGCGTTCCGGGACCATCCGCTTCGATGGGAAGAGGATCGACGGTCTCGAGCCCTATGAGATAGTCAATTTGGGAATTGCCCTGGTCCCGGAGGGCCGGAAAGTCTTCTCGAGTCTCACCGTTCAAGAAAACCTGCTTATCGGCTCGTTCCCGGCAAGAGCGCGTAAGACGAGAGATGAAGCCATTGCGAGCGTGTTTGAACTGTTCCCCATCCTCGAGATGAGGAGGCACCAGCAAGGCCCCAACCTGAGCGGTGGAGAGCAGCAGATGCTTTCCATCGGAAGAGCTCTCATGTCGCAACCGCGTTTCATCATCTTCGACGAGCTTTCTCTGGGCCTGACTCCCCTCGTGGTCAAGGATCTGTACAAGGCTGTCAAGAAAATCAATCGGAGCGGTGTAACGGTCGTTCTTGTGGAACAGGACGTGAAGCGCAGTCTCAAGGTTGCAGACTTCGCGTACATCCTTCAGGAAGGCGAAGTCACCCTGAAAGGGAACCCTCGATTCCTCTCCGAGGAAGTCGTGAAGAAGGCCTACTTCGGCGTTTGAATTCCGGAAGCCACACGCTGGCGGCCGGAGCAGCGGAGGTTTTCTCACTGAAGCATTGAGAAAAGAGTGAAAGCACGATGTTGGGCTACCTGGAAGCGATCATCGACGGCATCCTGTTGGGTGGGCTGTATGCGATTGTCGGCATAGGGCTCTCCATGATTTTCGGAATCATGAGGCAGGTGAACCTGGCCCATGGCGAACTGATGATCCTTTCCAGCTATTTCAGTCTCCTCACCCTCCAGATATTGGGCGTACATCCTCTGTTGACCTTCTTTGCCGTCCTTCCCGCGATGTTTGTCCTCGGGTACGCGATACAGGCGTTTCTCTTCAACCGAGTTATGAACAGAGGCATGGAGCCCTTCCTCATGATCTCCTTCGGGCTCTCCATCATCATACAGAATTCGCTGCTGCTTATCTTTACCCCGGATGCCCGTTCATTGCCGACGGACCTGGTGGTGCAGAGCCTGGATGTGTTCGGCTACTTTCGGCTACCGGTGATTCACCTCGTCAATTTCGGGGTGGCTCTTTTGGTGCTTGTCCTGCTCCATCAGTTCATGAAAAGGACGTATCTCGGATGGGCCATCAGCGCCGCGGCCGATGACGAGAGCGCTACCAAGCTTATGGGCATCGATCCCCAACGGGTCTATGCCCTGGCCATGGGTATAGCGGCCGTCACCGCCGCGGTAGCGGGAATACTTGTCGGCGTGACCTTTACCTTTTATCCGCATTCCGGGACCCAGTATCTGATCATCGCTTTCGGCGTAGTCATTATCGGCGGCCTGGGCAGTCTACCGGGAACATTCCTGGGCGGCATGATCCTCGGCGTTTCCCAGTTGATGGGCGGGCGAATCCTTGGTCCGGGATTCCAGTTGTTGAGCGGTTACCTCATCCTGCTCATCGTGTTGACCGTACGACCTCAAGGGATACTGGGAAGGAGGTAGCCTTCTTCATGTCAGTAAACTGGATACGTGTGGCCGTGATTGTTCTTGCCCTTGCGGCTCTGCTTACGCTTCCGTTCTGGGCCACACGGTATGTGGTAAACGTTTGGGTGCTCATCTGCATTTTCGTGGCCCTGGCGTCAATGTGGAATCTTCTGGCCGGGTACTCGGGAATGGTCTCGCTCGGCCAGCAAATGTTTATCGGATTAGGGGGGTATACCCTCGCGGTACTGTCGTTGTACTATGGTGTTCCCATTGTCCCGGCCGTTCTCGTCGGTGGGGTGATGTCCACGATCCTTGCGGTAGTCATATCCGTTCCGGTTTTCAGGATGAAGGGTGTCTATTTTGCCATAGGGACCTGGGTGAT
>JARRRG010000600.1:0-4290 GCA_037380965.1 Deltaproteobacteria bacterium | reverse complement strand
GTTCGGGCAAAGCCAAATTCATTCAGCTCGATGTCAAACACATCGGCCAGTTCAGTATTATCGGCCGGTGGATCGAGGCCCGTTGACAGCACCACGAGGTCGAAAACCTCCTCCGCGGACCGACCGTCCTTTTCGAAGCGTACGATCAGATCGTGGCCGTCGGTTTCCTCGAGCCCGGCCACGCGGCTCCGGCTGAATAGGACCCCGTATTCGTCGCGGGCCCGAGTGCAATAGTCTTCGAACTCCTTCCCGAATGCGCGCAGATCCATGTAGAAGATGTGCGTCTCAAGGCCGGGTGTATGTTCCCTGGCGATCACCGCCTCTTTCACGGCATAGATGCAGCACACCGAGGAGCAATAGGGTTTGAAACGGACGTCCCTCGATCCGACGCACTGGATAAACGCGATCTTCCGCGGTATCCGGCCGTCCGAAAGCCTTTGCAGGTGACCGCCCGAAGGACCGGATGCGGAAAGCATGCGTTCAAATTCCAGGCCGGTCACCACGTTTGGCAGACGCCCGTGACCGTACTCCTTAAGCGCGGCCGGATCGCCTGTGGTGAACCCCGGTGCCAGGATCACCGCCCCTACCCTTACCTCTGCTACCTCGTCCTTGATCGAGTGATTCACCGCGTGAGCCGGGCAGGCTCTCACGCATTCCATACATTCAGCGCACAGACCGCAGTTCAGACAGCGTTCGGCCTCTTTCGCAGCGGCCTCAACGCTCAAGGCATGTTCCACTTCGTTGAAATTCGTTACCCTCTCGTTGACTTGGATGCACATAGGCTGCTGTCGCGGTTCTTCGTGCATTTTCGGGATCGGAGGGTACACATAAGCCTGGGCACGTTTCTTTCTTTCATCACGGCTACGGCCTGTTCTGCCCGCCCGCACATCCTGGTCCGCCAGGAAGCGCGAAATCGATATGGCAGCCTCATGGCCGGCTCCGACCGCCTCGACCACCGTTGCCGGTCCTGAAACAGCGTCGCCCCCTGCGAACACTCCCTCGATGTTGGTCTCACACGTGAGAGGATCAGCGTGGATGGTATTCCCGGAGGAACTCATCAAGCCGCCCGTCTGATTCCAGAACTCCGGATCGATCTGCTGTCCGATGGCCGAAATCACCATGTCGGTTGCAAACAAGAACTCCGTGCCTTGGATCGGCACGGGTCTCCTGCGGCCGGATTGGTCAGGCTCTCCAAGTTCCATATTGATACACTTCAGCCCTGTGATTGTGCCGTTTTCATGGACAACTTCCACAGGCGCGACCAGGAATTTGATCTCGATGCCCTCCTCCAAAGCGGCTTCGATTTCTTCTTCCCACGCGGGCATCTCGGCCCGAGTCCGGCGGTAGAGTATTGAGACGTTTTCAGCCCCCAGACGTAAGCTCGTACGGGCCGCGTCGAGTGCGGCGTTTCCGCCACCTATAACCGCCACTGACCGGCCCACCTTCATTTCTCGGTTCAACGCAGCGTTCCGGAGAAAGGAGACTGCCTGTACTACGCCGGCCGAATCTTCTCCCGCGAGGTCCATGCGAGAGCCCTTTTGGCATCCGAGAAGATGGTGCACGCGTAGCCTTCACGCGCGAGGTAATAGGCTACGCTCAGGCCCGAAGGCCCCGATCCCACAATTGCAACGTTCCCCTCCTTTGGGCTGATCTGGGGCCTGGAAAGGCTCTTATAATTTACGTGATCCGCGGCTACTCGTTTCAGATTTCGAATTGATACCGGGGAATCAATCAACCCACGGCGGCAGGCTCCCTCACAAGGATGAGGACAGACTCGTCCAAGCACGCCGGGCAACGGAAGCTTCTCCATGATCAGCTCAATGGCTTGTTCATATTTGCCCAGCTTTACAAGCTGCACATAGCCTTGAACATTGATCCCGGCCGGGCATTCCGCTACACAAGGAGCGCGGCCCCCCTTTTCGATTGCAAACGCCTGGGGAATGGTTTGAGGGAATAGGCGATATGCGGCTTTTCTTTGGCTCAACCCCTCGTTGTACTCGTCCGGAAGCGTGACCGGACAGGCAACCGCGCAATCACCACAGTTCGTGCATTTATCGACATCGATGTACCGGCTCTTTTTTCGGACCTTCACCCGGAAATTCCCGGGAACGCCTTCTATGCCTTCGACCTGGCTGTAAGCCAGGACTTCAATATTTGGGTTTTGCCCGACGGTCACGAGTTTGGGAGACAAAATGCAAGCGGAGCAGTCATTGGTGGGAAAGGTCTTGTCCAGTTGGGCCATGACCCCTCCGATGCCGGCTTTTTTCTCGACGAGGTACACCTTGAAACCCAAATCCGCCAGGTCCGATGCAGCCTGAATGCCCGCCACCCCACCGCCTACCACCAGCGCGGCGCCGGTGACGTCTATTGGGAGCCGGGCAATATGCCCGGCCCTCTCATTAGCCGATGAATTCTCGTATGCCATCCGTATTCCCCTTATTCATGTGCAGGCCCACCTCCTCGAAATTCAGGCCGACGGCCAAGCCCAGCAACTGGGTCAGGTGGAGAACCGGAACCTGGTGATCTTCTTTGAGGATCTTGCTAATCATTGCCTGGTTCGCGTCGTACATCATGTGACACACGGGACACGCGGTGACCATGGCTGAAAGGCCGGCCTTCTCGACGTGGGTGAGCTTGGCGGCAGCGATCTTCAGACTCGCTCTCATATCCGTTCCCAGAATCGAGCTGCCGCAACACATCGTCTTGTCCGGGTAATCGAGGCTTTGGGCACCGGTGAGCTCCACGAGACGGTCGATCTTGCGAGGGGTTATCGGATCGTCAAAACCCAGCACCCTCGATGGTCGCAGGAGGTGGCATCCGTAGTGGACGCCGATGCGCAGACCGTCCAAGGAACGAGTGAACTGTTCCTCGAGTGCTTCCATGACCGTATCCTGGAGCAGGAAGTCCACGTAGTGGATGACGTTTACCGAGCCTTCGAAGTGCTGGTTCACGGCGGCGAGCATCTCGTTGGTATGCTTCAGAACTCTGTCTTCATGTTTCAGGTGGTCGTTGACGCTCTTCAGTGTGAGATAGCAAGAGGGACAAAGGACCATGACGTCTTTTTTCATCTGTTCGGCAATGCAGAGATTGCGGGCAGCCCAGGCCAGAAAAGTCGGCCGGTCGACCTGTTCGAGATCATGTCCGCAGCAGCCGGCGCCGGGCATGAGGCTCAGGGTCACGCCGGTCTTGGCCAGGACCCGCCGCGTAGCCAACTCATAATTGTTTTCCGCGCTGGGGATCCCGCAGCCGAGAAAGAGGGCAAAGTCCGTCATTTGGGTTTTCTCCCTGTCAGGAGGGGCAAGATGCCCCGAAGCTCCAATATAGCCAGGGTCTGGTCCACATCCACCTCCGGACAGGGATCGAGACCCAATGCCGCGCGTTCTTGCTGCTGCTTGTCCCCGACGTCGAACATACGTCCCTTTTTTGCTAGAGTGCCGAAACCCATCTTTCGGCCCATGGGCAGAATGCCCCGCCGGATGGCAAAGGTTTTCAGGGCGATGAAAATTTCTGTGGGTTCCACATCCTGGGGACAAACTTCGGTGCAGTTGTAGCAGGTGGCGCAGAGCCAAATGGGACTCTTCTTGTCGAGGGCCATGTTTTCCAGCCCCAACTGGGCGAGACGGATGAATTTC
This sequence comes from Deltaproteobacteria bacterium, assembly GCA_037380965.1. Taxonomy (GTDB): domain Bacteria; phylum Desulfobacterota; class Desulfomonilia; order Desulfomonilales; family Desulfomonilaceae; genus JARRRG01. The sequence continues at coordinate 658 of JARRRG010000600.1, read as the reverse complement.
TTGGGACTGAACGCATCCGTCACCCTAGCCACCGGGCAGCCGGCCGTGCACTTGCCGCACTGGTAGCAGGACGGCAGTCGATGTCCCCCATGGGCGGAGAGAATGCTGTCCGTGAATTGACGAACCATTTCCTCGGTTGTCACGGCCATTGTTTCCTCCAACCAGGATCATGGAGAGAGTCTTGGCGGGGACGCCGCGTGTTCCAGTGCGTTCCGTTCAGACACGACCGCGTCCTGTGCAGGGGCTGGCCTCAAGTCACGGATCATTTTTTTGAAATGCCTCCCCTGCTCAAGGGTTCCAGCCGGTCTGAGACGTACTTCGACACACGGGGGCACCGTGGTAAGCCCGACCGCGGGCCAATCCTTTTCGATAGTCTTGATCAGTCGATCGCGCAAAGCCTCATCCGGTACCTGGACTTCCACGTCAAAAATCAGGCGCTCGTGCCCGTTCCAACGGTCCACGCTCAAGTCATAATCGATGACCTCCGGGAATCCGAAGATCGTGTCGTGAAAGAGAGTCGGGAACAGGACGCAGCCGTCCGTCAGCCGAACCATGGATTCGACCCGGCTCCGAACGTGACCGATGGTTCGAAGGAACGACCCGCAATCCTCCCTCGCTTGACCGAAAAAGGCCAAGTCCCGGCTGCGGTAACGGAGGA
>JARRRG010000599.1:0-2751 GCA_037380965.1 Deltaproteobacteria bacterium | reverse complement strand
CCGGTTGCACGAGGAACAAGAAAGCTTCCCGAGATTTCTTTTGACGAACAATTTCGTTGTGCTTACCATCCTTTTTTTGCAATGTTTCCGCACTATGATTATCGTAGGCTGGCGACTGTAAGAACGCTTTACGGAGGTTCGAATCAATGGGGGAGCAACCCGATCTGAGAGAGAAGGTAGCCATTGTCACCGGCGCTGGTAAGGGAATCGGCAAGGAAATCGCCTTGGGCCTGGCCCGATCCGGCGCCAAAATTGTCGTGGCAGCCCGTACCGAGGCCGAGATTGATGCCGTGGCCGACGAGATCCTTTCGATGGGCGGTGAAGCCGTGGCGTGCGTGACCGACGTAACGCAGAGCGACCAGATCGATTCCCTGGTGGAGAGGTCGGTTGAGGCGTTCGGGGGAATCGACATCCTCGTCAACAACGCGGCCAGGAGTTTTTTGAGACCCCTCATGGATCTCCGTGAGGACGGCTTTGACAAGATTTTCAATACCAATGTCAAGGGCACATTCCTCCTCAGTCGCGCGGCCGCGAAGGTCATGATGGGCAGGGGAGGTGGACGCATCGTAAATGTGACCACCGTCGGCGCCGAACGGGGAGGCGCCATGATGGGGATTTATCACGCGAGCAAGGCCGCGGTGAAAATGTTAACCATGTGCATGGCGGTTGAGTGGGCTTCCTTCAATGTGCTTGTCAACGCGGTGGGCCCCGGCATGACCAAGACGGAATTCAGCAAGCCCATCTGGTCAAATCCCGAGATCGAAAAGCAGATCGTTTCGCGCATTCCCCGAGGGAGACTGGCTGAACCCGGGGACATCGCGGGCGCGGTCCTGTTCCTCTGTTCTGATGCTGCCGGGTATATTACGGGTCAGACAATCTACGTTGACGGTGGAATGCTGGCCGGCGCATGATCGATGAGGCCGCAGGAGAGAGCTCTGGAGTGTCCCGTTGTGTAACGCAAAGCGTTACGGGTAGTTGCGTACACCTCGACCGAACGGCCGCATGTCACTCCGAATTTTTGCGGCAAAGGAGAATCAATGAAGGCTGAAGACCCGTGGAAACCGTTCCGAAAGGTCATGGAGGAGCCGTGGCAGGAGGCCCGTATCTGGAAGCAGAGCTCAGGCGGCAAGGTCATCGGGCATCTACTGCCGGATGTTCCCGAAGAGATCCTTCACGCGGCAGGAGCCTTTCCCGTGGCGCTGGAGGGAGCGGGAGCTTCAGTTTCCCATGCTCAGGCCCATATGCTGAGCTACACCTGCAACCATGCCATGGGCACCGTGGAACTGGGACTGCGCGGAGAATTGGATCTGCTCGACGGAATGGTTATTCCCTATGTGTGTGACACCACGCGGAACCTTGCTCACCTCTGGTCTCGGTTGTTCCCCGACATGCCCTGCGAGCTTTTGAGAATTCCCAAGCGTATGGATTTCCCGGGATCGCGAGTCTACCTTCGGGCTGAGTTTTCCCGTCTCCTCGAGTCCGTGGGAAAGATCACCGGAAGGAGTCCGGGACCGGAGGAGCTTGCAAAAAGCATAGCCCTGTATAATCGCAGCCGGGCCCGCCTCAGGGAGGCGTACCGCAAGCATCGTGAAGAGCCTGACGTATGGACCGCGGACAATGTTCGAGTGCTGCTGGGGTCCTCATTGAGAGCAAGGCGGGAGGATCACCTCACGTGGATGGATGCGCTGCCCTGGGAGGAGTCATCCCCGGGATTGGACGACCGCATACCCGTGTACGTCCGGGGCAAGGTCTGGGACCCGCCGGCTATCGTGAGTCTCCTGGACGAGCTTCATCTCGTAGTGGTCCGGGACGACATGGTCGCGGGGTACCGAGCCATCGAGAAGGATGCTCCGCTTGATGGCGATCCCTTCGCGGCTCTGGTGGAGCGTCTTGTCTCCACGGTGCCGTACACGGGATACCATGTGGAACCACGGTCCCTCGTGCAAGGGTTTGTGAATCGGGTTCGCGAGAGCGGCGCCAAAGGAGTCATCTTCCTCAACCCCAAGTTCTGTGAGGCCGCGGCATTCGATACCCCGGATTTTCAGAAGGCGCTCGAAAACGAGAATATCCCCGGTCTGATTCTCGAGACCTCGGCCAGGGGGGTCGCGCTCGGGCAGCTCAAGACGCGTCTCGAGGCCTTCCGAGAGATGATAGCAGGAGATTTGCCCTGACGGAGGAACGTGCATGCAACCAATCGAGTCCCTCAAGCAGATAAAGAAACTTCAAATGGAGTACTACTCCGCGGCGCACAATGCCCCGCATAACGGGAAGCTCGTAGCATACCTCAATGTCTTTACGCCGGTGGAGCTTCTCTACGCAATGGACGTCTTTCCCGTGTACCCGGAGAACCACGCTGCCATCGTGGGCGTGCGCAAAATGACCCAGGAGTTGTCTTCCGCGGCGGAAGGCATGGGATACTCGACGGACCTCTGTTCGTACCCCCGGTGTGACATGGGTGCGATCAAGGCACAGAAGAGCCCCACCTGGGGTCTTCCCAGGCCTGATGTGCTTATCGCGTCCAACGCGCAGTGCGGAACCATACCAAAGTGGTTCGAGGCGCTCAGCCGGATGTACGAATGCCCCATGGTGCTCATTGACATTCCTCATTCGGGTGGGGGAGAACCGGATCCCGCGGCAGAGGCGTACGTGCGCGACCAACTGCTCGACCTGATTAGAGTGATCGAGTCTCTGACCGGCCGTTCCCTCGATCAGGAGCGACTGAACGATACGATTCGCCTTTCCCGGGAAGCT
>JARRRG010000598.1:0-2755 GCA_037380965.1 Deltaproteobacteria bacterium | reverse complement strand
GCACAGTCCCTTGATCTGGTGCGAGCAAGCGAGAGGCGGAGCCGGAGGATCCAAAGGCATAACCGACATCATCATCCGGTCTCATGCCGCACCCTGATCCCCGTGGAAATTCTCCCGCGCGGGTCATCCCTTTTTCCGGCGGCAGTGTCGAGCACACGAATCATACGAGAAACCGCGTCACATCAGACTTCCGATCCTGGGCTAGAAAGTCTTATCGGTGGAACCGAAAAAAGTGGTACACAATCCGGTGATCGCATTGGCGAACGGAGTTACCGGTGCGTACAGCGACCTGCGGGTGATAAAGAGTGAAGGGGCATTGAGATCCATTGAAGCGCAAAAGGCGGGACATCATTCTCACGACGAAATGATCGAGATGGTGGACACAAAGCTTCTGGGCGCGGAACGCGACGGCGAGGTGAATGAAGGCGAGGTGGCCGCGGGCCAGTGCTCCATGCGCATTCAAGATGTACCGGCCGTCGAGGATCTCATCAAGGAGATCATCGAAGACGCGACCGCGGCAATTCGGAAGGTGAGCGCCCTGGTCGCATGAGCCGGACTCAGGGAGATCTTTCGAATGATTCATGCGAGCCGACTTCGGTTCGGATGAGCCCCGTGTTAAGAAGAGAAGTCATCGGAGAATCATCAGGAGGAAGATCGTGGCCATGAGGAAACAGACACCTGCCGTCATCGCAGGAGTGGGCAATACCGAATATTCTGCGAATTCAGGAAGATCTACATTGTCAATGGCCGTCGAAGCCTGCACGAAGGCCATGAAAGATGCGGGGATGGGCGCGGAGGACGTTGACGGTGTCCTGACATTCCACATGATGGATTCGAACTCCGCAGAGTCTGTGGCGGCAGCGTTGGCGTTGCCGAGCACAGGTTATCTATGCGAATGGTATGCTGGTGGCACCTCTCCTTGTGCGCTCGTGGAGCTTGCCGAGCTCCTGGTGAACGGAGGAAAATGTAGGTCCGTGCTGGTGTATCGTTCCATGAACGGCCGTTCCGGTTACCGGTTGGGGCACAAAGAGAGAAAGCCGGAAGCAAGCGGCATGTGGCAGCACCGGATGCCTCATGGATATATGACGTACGCGGAGACCATGGCCATGTGGTGCCGTCGCCACATGGTCGAATACGGCACAACCGCGGAAGAGCTGGGGGCAATCGCGATTAACCAGCGAGTGAATGCCGCGCCGAACGAAAACGCCATGAAACGGGAACCCCTCACCATGGACGCGTACCTCGGTTCCCCAATGATCTGCGCCCCTCTGAGACTCTTTGATATTTGTCTGGAAAGTGACGGAGCATGTGCGCTCCTGATCACGACCGCAGATCGGGCGGAAGATTGTCCGAAGCGCCCGGTGTACATCAAGGCAAGTGCGTGGGTTGGCTCGAGGGAAGCCGGGTCTGACTGGGCTGACTATTTCCTCCGCGGTGACCTGACCGAAAACTTCACCGCACGCCTTGGAACAGAGCTCTACCGGCAGTCCGGCCTGACCCCAAAGGACATGGATGCCGCGCAAATCTATGACTGCTTCACTCATACGGTGCTGCTCGGCCTGGAAGGCCTGGGCTTTTGCAAGAAAGGTGAGGGCGGAGCGTTCGCGGCGTCGGGCGCGATTGCCAGAAACGGGGAGATCCCGATCAACACCGGCGGAGGTATGTTGTCTGAGGCCTATATCCACGGGGTGAATGTTATCGCGGAAGGTGTAAGGCAATTGCGGGGTGAGTGTGGACCGATGCAAATCCCGGAAGTGAAAAACATGATCATTACCTCCGGCGCGTGGGTCGAAGGAAGTGGACTGATACTCAGTAATGAGAAAGGATATTGACGTGTTAGGCGCAGTGCATCCGGAAGAGGATTTTGACAGCAAGCCCTTTTGGGATTGGCTGAGGGCAAAGGATTTTCGCCTTCAGTACTGCGATGGATGCGGTAAATTCCGTTTCCCGCCGTACCCGAGTTGCCCTCACTGTGGAGAACTGGGCGGTACGTGGAAGCCCGTGTCAGGCAGAGGGGCCATATATAGCTGGATTGTCGTTCATCGCTCCCCCCTGCGGGACTATCAGGAAGATGCCCCGTACGTGATCGCGCTCGTTGAGCTCGAGGAGGGCCCACGAATCGTCGGCCGGCTGATGGGGACGGATCCGGAGGATGTCCGGGCCGGTCTCCCGGTCGTTGCCCAGTACGTGGACACGGATGAGAAGGTCACCCTGCTCGCATTCCAACGTGAAGCCAGTTCTGTGAATCAGACGCGTCAGTAGTCCTCTTCTGACGTTCGCCCGTACAGTGCTGTCATGTTCCGGAGTCTTATCGCCACCTCTTCGGTCAAAAGCTCCGGCGACAATCGCCACATCCAGTTTCCATGCTTCTGCGACGGGAGATTCATGCGGGCCTCGCTGCCGAGGCCGAGGATGTCTTGCATGGGCAGTATTGCCAGATCCGCGGTACACATCATGGCGAGCCGACACATTTCCCGGTGAACATTATCTTCATGCGTTTCTCGACCGATGTATGAGTTGAATCTCCCGATCTCCTCGGGACTTGCCTCGTGCCTGAACCATCCCTTCACGGTGTTGTTGTCATGGGTCCCCGTGAAAACCACCGAGTTTCTAGAAATGTTGTGAGGGGCATACGCATTTTTGGGGCAATCCTCCCCGAACGCAAAGAGGAGAAGCTTCATGCCGGGAAAACCGAACTCGCTCATCACCTCCCGAACATCCGGTGTGATGACTCCCAGATCTTCGGCAATAATGG
>JARRRG010000597.1:0-3058 GCA_037380965.1 Deltaproteobacteria bacterium | reverse complement strand
CGAACGCGGTGCTCTCCCGCTGAGCTACATCCCCGTTTTTAGCAAACTTAGCACCAGGATGACTCACTGTCAAGCCGGCGCAGGCAAGCTTGGAACCGATCGATACCTCCCCGTCCCAACGACTGTTCTCCCTGCTATTCACGGAATGAGCGAGGGGGAACGAGCGCGCGGGCCGGCATCGTCCGAGGTGCTTGAATCGCGGGTTTGTTCCGGCAGCCCGGACGCGGCGGATTCGACCTTGCGTTCTTCCATTCTTGAGTTATCGTCATTATTTAGTGTAAAAAGAGATATGAGGAAAGCTTCCTTCACGGTGCTGGCGCTGCTGGTATTGTGCAACTTCCTGATCGCTTGGGTGACCTTCGGTTCACAGATTTTCCCTCCTGATTCGTTTGCCCAGAAGTTGACCGCGGTGACCTTTTTCACCTACCTGGGATGCGTTCTACTCCTGTGCCTGTTCTTTTCAGTACTGGGAACCGCGTCGATCACGCTGGACTTGAAGGATACGGTGGTCCGGCTCATGGGAGGCCGCACCGCGAAATCGAGGTCCGCACGCGCCAGGCAAGACGCTCCAGACAATGCGGCCGGTTCGGTGACCTCATTACGGGGCGAGTACGGCCTGGTCCCTGAGCCGGCAGGATTGGGGACGGGCGTCGCTCCGCTTGCAACAGAGTCGCAGGTTCGATGGGATGCGATGTCGCCGGCCGTCGGTGCACGGGACTTCGTTATGGACAGGTCCCGGAGGTCGTTTCTCAAATGGGGTGCGGCCGCGGGAGTGACGACGGCGTTTGTTCTTGCCGGTCGCGGGGTTTCCCAGGCGTACGGCTTGCCTGTGATCGAAGAGTTCAACGTGTTCAATTCCGCGCTCGACGGCCTGGACGGGCGGTTTACCGTGATCCAGGTCTCTGATTTCCACTTTGGCATGTTCTTCGGCACCGCGGAATTGGAAGAGGTTGTTGACAGACTCAACGCGATTGAGGGAGACGCGCTCTTCATAACGGGTGACACCTTCCATTCACCTCTCTCAGCTGTAGAGCAGGCGTCACCGATCTTGAGACGCCTGAGAAAGCGACGGTTCGGGAATTTTGCCGTGCTCGGAAATCACGATTTCTATGCCGGCGAGAAGAGGTCTGTGCGCGGCATCCAGGAGGGTGGGCTCACGTTGCTACGGGATCGTTGGGTGACATTCGAGCGCGGGAGCGCCAAGCTCCACGTTGCGGGAATGGATGACCCAATGGGGAATTGGGTCTGGGGCAAGGACTTCCCAAATTTCCGCAGAATCGTGAACCAAGCGCCGGACGGCAACGGCATGCGGGTTCTGCTGTCCCACCGACCCAACATTCTCCCGTTGGCTTCCCACACAGGGATAAATTTTGTGCTCGCCGGGCATATTCACGGCGGACAGATCATTCTCCCTATGCCGGGCACATCACGTGGAGTGAGCGTCGCGCGGTTGGCCTCATTCTATACCCACGGCTGGTATCGTAAGGGAACCGCGAGTATGTATCTCAACCGGGGGGTCGGGCTCACCTTCGTCCCCTGGAGGATCAATTGTCCGCCCGAAATCACGGTCTTCCATCTCATGCCGCCGGCCCCGGGCAGGAGATCGCGGGCCGAGCGAGTTGTCAGAAAATGCCGAGCATGAACGGCTCGATCGTGGAAGCATCCTGAATCGCCGGAAACACGGGAGGCGCGGTACCATGGACAAAGAAACGGCCCGGCAGCGCCATGAAGACCTCCTGCACGACGGATGGGTGAGGAGATTCAGTGCAGAAGAGCCCCGCTTGTCCGAGATGAAAGAGTTTTACGAATCGCTGGGCATGGAGGTGACCATAGAACCAGGCATGGTCGGCGAGGACGAGGAGTGCAAGAGTTGCTTTGAGGCAGAAGGATTTGAAGACCGGTACAAAACCATCTATACTCGGCAAGGACAGGGTGGCCAATCCGGACCGGAGGAGGATCTGTTCGAATAAGAGAGGCTCGAGTGCTTCGCGTTCATTTCCGCCGCTCATACGGCACCAACGATCAGATTCGGATCGCGAGATGTGCCGCCGTCCCCAGGCACGGACTCAATCATTTAACCCCTGAGATGAGCTGATTCATTCGGTCTCCGTCCTGGATCATCCGAATATCCCTGAAACCCGCGGCTGCGAGATCTTCCTTGACTTCATCCACCGTATAGCAATTGCCGCCTCTGGTCGCCACGAGCATGTTCACCGCAAACATCGCTCCCCTGAGAGGAGCGGTACGACTGGCGTCCAGGAAGTAATCCCGAATGAAAATTGCTCCCCCGGGGTCCAGGCTCCGATAGATCTTCTTGTAAAGTTCCCGGTTTCCCTCGCGGCTGTTCTGGTGGATGATCGCGGAGAGTAGCGTGAGGTCATGTCCCTCGGGAAGAACATCCTTGGTGTAATCGCCTTCGACAATCTTGACCCGATCGATGAAACCGTTTTGGCTGAGCCGCTTCTTGGCCATCGCGGCCACTCGAGGCAGATCGAAGAGGGTGGCCTTCATCTGAGGGGCTTTTCGAAGAAATGCCATAATGTATGTTCCAGGGCCGCCGCCCACATCGAGCATCCGATGGAAGCTCTTCAGATCTATAGAATCCGCAATTGCCTCGGCCATTCTCCTTGCCACCACGTGCATTGCGCCAATGAAGGCTTCAACCTCATCGTCCGAGCGTTCACCCGCGTACTTGGCATCGTGGATGCTGCCTGTCCGCACCATTTCCGTCAGGCCGGACCAGCTGTTCCAAATGTGGACCCGGTGAAGCAGCATAGGCCGAATAGAATCTTCATACCCGTCCGCCAGAAGATTGAGCGCAGACTCTTCCACCCGGTAACGGCCGTCATCGCTCTTGAAAAGCAAACCCATAGCGGTCAACGCGTCAAGGAGTATGGTCAGTCCTCGAGCACTCCACCCCTCCTTCCGGGAGAGCTCTTCCGCGGTCTGCGGCTTGCCGTCGAGCTTGGTAAAGAGATCCAGCTCCGCCGCGGTGAGCAAAATCCGCGGTTGCTCAAAGGCGCCGCTCAGTTTCATGATACCTTCCCACGTCCACTTC
>JARRRG010000596.1:0-2763 GCA_037380965.1 Deltaproteobacteria bacterium | reverse complement strand
CGTTCGGGTCCAAGGCCCTGGAGGAGAAGACGGAGAAGTGGCTCAAAGGGGCCGCGTGACCCTGGGTCGGACTTGGGTGGGGGATGGTATCGGGTGTGAAGGCGCACGTCTGCATGGTTTGCTTATTGCTCCAGCGACACATGCCGTGAATGCGGACCTATGCCTGATGAAGTCTTCAGGCCATTGAGCTGATGCCGGTTGCCCGCGCGCGGTCGGTGACGATGCTTCTCCTCGGGAGGCGTTCGCTCCGACCCGTTCGGTAGGTCCGATCCCGTCTGTCGCGGCTGATCCTCATCCCTGGGGGCCGGAACATGCACGGATACATGGGAAAAATTCTGCGCGTCAACCTGACCGACGGAAAAAACTCGGTCGAATCGGTCAGCGAGCAATGGCTGGAATCATTTTTGGGCGGCCGCGGGCTGGCCACCAAAATATACACGGAGGAAGTGAGCCCCACTGCGGACCCGCTGGCCGAGGGAAACAAGATCGTCATTTGCACGGGCCCGTTGGTTGGAACAGGCGCGATCAGCTCAGCCTCATGCTGCATGGTGACCAGATCCGCGCTGACCGGGACGATCGCGTGCGCCAAGACGAGGGGGCATTTTGGCGCGGAATTGAAGTACGCGGGTTATGACGGCGTAATCATAGAAGGTAAGGCGGAATCGCCTGTCGTGTTGAGCCTCATGGACGACAAAGTGTCCGTGAAGCCGGTGCCTCATCTGTGGGGCCGAACCTCGGTGGAAGCGGAGCGCGTCTTCAAGGAGGAGATGAAGGACCGATGGGGGGCCAGGGAAACCTATATGGCGACCATAGGGCCCGCGGGCGAGAAGATGCTGCCCATTGCCACCGTGACGAGCGATGGTTTTCTCTCGATAGGCGGAGCCGGGATCGGCGCGGTCTTCGGGGCCAAGTACCTCAAAGGAATCGCGGTCAAGGGACAGCATTCGGCACGGGTCGCGGATGGGAGCCGTTTGGTCCAGGTGGTCACGACCATGATCAACAAATTGAACGGCTCTCCCCTCACATCCCAGCTCATGCCGTCCTGGGGAACGGCCTTTCTCGTCCAGTTATGCAATCAGAAGGGAATGCTTCCAGGCAACAACTTTCAATCCACCTCCGTGCATGACGTCCGCAACCTCGGCACCGAGGCGATCGCGAGCGCGTTTGCCTTGAGGAGCCGGGGATGTTTTGCCTGCCCTGTGGCCTGTCTCAAGAAGACGGATCTGAAGCACCCGGTGTTCAAGGGGAGGGGCGTAGCGCCCACCTACATGGCAATCGGCTCTCTGGGCACGAACCTCGGGATCACCGATCTGGAGGCCATCAGCTGGGCCAACATGCTGTGTGCGGAAATGGGGCTGGACCCCATCGCGACCGGTGGCATGTTTGCCACGGCCATGGAGCTGATCGAGATTGGGGCGGTGACCCCGGAGGACCTCAAGATGGACCTCGCCTTTGGCGCGGCCGAACCGTTCATCAAGGGCATGGAGCTCGTATCCACCAAGAAGGGTCACGCGGCCCGATTGGGCGGGGGCGGTCGGGACGTGGCAGAATCCCGTGGCTTTTCCCCGGTCTTCATGGGGGTCAAGGGCGGGTCCCTGGCTTCGTTCGATCCCCGGGCAATTCAGGGGCTGGGGCTGCATTTTGCCACCTGCAACCTCGGACCGCATCACGCGTACGGCTATACCTTCATTGACGAGCTCCTCAACGTGCATGAGAGCACCGATCCCTGGGAGATCGAAGGGAAGCCGGAACTGGTGAAAAAATATCAGGACATGACCGGGGTCATGGACAGTCTCGGTTTCTGCAACTGGATCCTGCTCGGTTTGAAGTTCACCAATCTCGTGCCCATCGCCAACGCGGTCCTGGGTATGCAGTACAAGGCGGACGACCTGCTCGCGATCGGCGAGCGCGTCTGGAATCTCGAGCGAATTTTCAATGCAGGAGCAGGATTTTCCTCGAAGGACGACTGTCTCCCCGCTCGATTCACCGAGAATCCCCTGCCCGACGGCCCGGCCAAAGGACAGGTGAGCCGGGTGCCGGAAATGCTCCCTGATTACTACGAGCTTCGCGGGTGGTCCGGGGAAGGCGTGCCGTTTCCCAAGACGCTCGAGCGGCTGGGCCTGGAGGGTGCGTGACATGCCGAGAATCAAGATCGACCATACCAGGTGCACCGGCTGTCGTCATTGTGAGATCGCGTGCTCTCTGAACCATGTCGCGGGGGAAAGCAATCCGAGGCGTGCCCGAATCCGGGTCTTTCATGAGGGCAACATGTTCTTCCCCGTCATAGCCGGTCCCTTTGTAGACGCGGCCTGCACCTCGAAGAATCAGGTGCAGATTGACGGTCATCTGTACGACATGTGCGTCCTGTGCAGAGCCTCGTGTCCGGAAAAACCCTTCTTCATCGAGGCCAAGACCGCTATCCCCCTGAAGTGCGATTTCTGCGGGATACCGCCCAATCCGTCCTGCGTGAGGTGGTGTAATACCGGCGCGCTGGAACTTGTCGAGGACTGAGTGCCCGCTCCGCACGAGTGATGAATGGTGATGGATAACGACTGGGCACATACGGCCGATAGTGGCCTCACCAACTCTCCGAAGGGTTCCGTTCTCGTTGTCGGGGGTGGAATCGCGGGCATACAGGCCGCAATGGACCTCGCGGACTCGGGCTTTTTCGTGCATCTGCTCGACAGCGGTCCTGCCATCGGCGGAGTCATGGCTGCGCTCGTCAAGACATTTCCCACCAATGATTGCTCCATATGAATTCTC
>JARRRG010000595.1:0-4789 GCA_037380965.1 Deltaproteobacteria bacterium | reverse complement strand
GAGGCCAAATCCACTTCACGAGCCGCTTCCAGGCCACTATCATCCCGATGGTCGCTCTGATGAGGTACTGGGCCATATTGCGGCCCGCCACCACGTGGGCATGGAGATGGAAGACGACCTGCCCCCCTCCCCTGTTAACGTTTATGAAGAACCGATACCCTGACTCCGCAACTCCGTACTGTTCCGCGATCTTTCGGGCCACCGAGCCGATGTGCGAAAGGATGGGGTCTCCTTCGGGCAGATCGTTCAGGGTGGGGACGTGCCGGCGAGGAACGACGAGGACGTGGATGGGGGCTATCGGGTTCGCGTCCTTGAACGCCACGACGAGATCGTCTTCGTATACCTTTTCTGCGTCTCGTCGGCCCTCGATGATCTCACAGAAGACACAACCGCTCATTGAACCGCCTACGAGAGCACCACGGTCTTGCACTATCAGATCGATCCTCTTTTCCGTCCCGCCATGAGGTGGGCATGGAGATGGAAGATCACCTGGCCGCCCTCACGGTTCACATTGATCAAGAGACGGTACCCTGAATCCGCGACGCCAAAATCTGCCGCGATCCTGGCCGCGGCTTGTCCGATGTGAGAAAGGATATGATCGTCCTCGGATATGTCGTTCAGCGTGGGAATATGTGTGCGGGGAACGATGAGGATGTGGACGGGCCGGGCGGGACGGGCGTCCCAGAATCCCACCACGAATTCATCCTCGTATACCACGTCCGCTGATGCCTTCCCTTGCACGATATTACAAAATACGCAGTCACTTTCAGATCCATCCATTCGATTACCGTTCCTGTCGCTCGGAAATTCACCGGCACGGTCCTTAGCGGAGATATCCTGCGGACTGACTCTTATTCTTGTCGGCTCCAACCGTTCCCTGCTTTCGCTCCACTCTCACCCCTTCAACTCCGCGTCTCTTCACGTCGGTGAGCAACTTCCACTGGTTCCCGACTTTCTTCATCACACGGAGCAGGCGGTCTTTTTTCTCCTTGCCGTCTTCCGTGGAACCGATCCGCTCGAACTCGACAAAGGCCCACTTTTTCGTCGACGGATCGAATTGCACTCTCTTCACCGTGCACTGGTAACCCTTGATCTTGAAGGTCTTGATCACTTGCTCTTCCTGGTCGATAAAAGCCTGCGCTCCATTTCCCGACAGATATTGCTTCAGGGCGCGCTGATCCTTATTGACCAGAGCGCTCCAAATGTCGTTGAGCTTTTTGCTGATCTTATCCTCTTCTTTGGCCCAGGGCAACCAGAGTCCGAACGCTGCGGGAACACGGGAACTGATGGTTACCAGGCTGAAGGCCATGAGTACCCGGCCTACAAAACCCGCGAATTCGAGACGCGTCACTTTTTTCTCGAAAGACCTCATGTGCATCGCTGCAACTCCTGGCGGGAGTCCGACTCGGTGAAAAACAGCAACCGGCCGTTCGGGCCAAGGTCATATCAAGGCAGTAGTGGAATGTCCAGCCCTCTTTCCCATCGTACGGCCCGTTACCTTGCGTCCAAACCGCGGGGAAGACACGGGAGCCTGCTTCACCGAGCGAGGTCCAGACCGGGGCAGACCGGAATGGTGAATCAAAGCCGCGTTGACGATTCCTCGCATACCGGCTGCTCCACCTTGTGAACCGGATGCCGCATCTCCGATGTCCGGATTTGGGCAGCGCACGCGCGAGCCTTTGTCGGTCTAAGATCCTGTTGCGCTTGGAGCAATCCGGGGATATCTTTGGGAAGGTCGGGGATACGATAACGGGGCAACAACGCGAAGAAGAGGTATGGCCGATGAATCAGAGAATAGCCGTAATCGGGGCGGGAATATCCGGCCTGGCCGCAGGGTACGAATTGATGAAGGCCGGGTTCAAGCCCGTCATATTTGAGAAGGACTCCTCTGTCGGGGGCAGGATGAGCTCGGAAACGGTGGACGGTTTCGTCGTGGAAAAGGCTGCGTACACCTTCCCCCAATCCCATCGATCGTTGACGGACTTCCTCCGCGAGCTGAGCATGGAGCATTCGCTCGTGCAAACTCCCGGCACCTCTTCGACGTTCATCCGCGGCAAAGAGTATCAGATCAAAATCGGTTCGCCCACGGATTTCCTCCGATACAAGCTTTTGTCAATGAAGAACAAAAAGGATATGGTGAAGCTCTACCTGTACGCCAAGTCATTGGGCAGGCATCGCGACCTGGTTCATCCTACGGAAAAATCGTTCGAGCTTGAACGCGTATCCACGGCTGAGTATCTTCTCCAGGATTATGACGAGGAGATTCTCGAGTACATAGCCGATCCGATATTCTGCGAAATATTCCTGGGCAGGCCCGAGAACAATTCAAAGCTCGCGTTCCTCGCCACCATAAGCAATTTGGCGCGATTCAAGATCTTCAGTTTTGACACCGGCATGGGAATGTTGCCGGAACGCCTGACGAGAGACCTGGATGTCAGATTGGATTCGCCGGTGACCGAAGTCTGCCGCAAGGCCGGGGGCGAGCCGTACGTAGTCACCATTGGCGGCAGCCATCCGGAAACGTTCTATTGCGACGGGATCATTTTCGCCGTGCCCTCGCCTCTTGTGCCCGTCATGTGTGACGAGCTGCCCGAGACCGTTAAAGAGGTTCTTTCTCAGGTGCCGTACGCCCCTTCAATTGTCACTGCGTTTGCCCTGGACAAAACCTACCCGGGGACTTCTCTGACCCCAGGGCAAAGAGCTGGTCACCGCGGTGCTTCGCGAACAGGCGAGCACCGCGATGATCGACGAATCGGAAGAGAAAATCGTCAATGCCGCATTGAAAGACCTCGATGCCTTGTTCCCCGATCTGTCCGACACGGTGCGCTTCTCACGGGTGTACCGGTGGCGGTACGGCGCGGTTCAGTTGCCGCCCGGTTCTCTCTTCAAGCACTATTCCGCCAGGATGGAATTGGAGGCTCAGTTTGATGATCTCGCGTTCGCGGGTGACGGACTGTACAAGTCAAGCCTCGAAGTGAGCTTCACAAGCGGCATCAGGGCGGCTAGACACCTCATGAAAAAGATGGCGTCTCCCGCCTCATCGCGCACGAACTATTGACGATCAGAGCCAGAGGAATATTACGAACGCGACGAGACTTGCGAGGCCGCGCACGGCATGCAAGCGGTCCCATTTCACCATGAGCTCGTGAGCGGGCTGAGAGTCCCTGTCGAGTCCGGGGTCCAACAGCTTGCGGTTGGTGGGCAAGATCGCGATAAAGGTGAACGGCACCACGGAAACGAGCATGATCCCTCCGATGAGCCAGCCGTATCCGGCTCCGAGCCACCACGCGAAGGCTGACGCGACAAACCCTATCACCGCGAGGGAGGCTTGCATGACCTTGGCCCTGTTGTAGCTGAACCCGAATTGGCACACCGCGCCATAGGTTCCACAGTTCATTCGGGCGGGGTGCTCAACGAGGGTAATGTACAGAGCCGCGCCCGTAAAAATGCCACAGGTGAGCGTCGCAATGAACTGAAGGACTTCGTTCATGGGTGGTACCGATTCTCCCCGTTGCCGATTCGGGCCGATGCCGATCTATTCATCTTCACCCCAGGCATGACGGCTTTTCCCGACCCTTCTTTTCACGCTCTTCCATGCCTCTGCCTCGAGGAACGAATCGGGCCAGCGGTCGAGCATTCTCTCGTACATCTCGAGGGGAAGCGTGAAGGTTATCTCGTCGATTTTCATGAACTTTCGACATGATGGGTCCCAGCCGCCCAGGCACGCTTTCAGTTTGCCTTCAGCAAGATATCGGCGAGGCCATGAAACGAGATTGGTGCAACCCGCGCCCCAGGGGGACTTAACCGCCTCGGGATCGTTGGTGACGAACATGGTCAATTGATGCAGCCCTGATATCACTTCCGGCCGGGCGAAGAACGTGACGAACTGGGGGACTTCGGATGGGGCAAGCTTCGACATGGGCTTGAACACGCAGAACCGACCGGGCGCGGGATCCGGATCGAGATCCTCATAGTACTTCCGGCAGGCCTCGGGCGATTCAATGTAGTGCTCGCCTTCCAGCACATCGGGTATGCCCGTGGAAACGTACCGCACGATGGTCTCCAACTGGGGCTTATTGAAGCCAAGGAAAAAAGCGCCGCCAAGACATCCGAAACGGTCCCTCGAAAAGTAGCACGCGGTCCGCCTCTTGCGGGTCGATTCTCCGTTGCGCGTCTTGTTCTGCCGTGGGAAGTGGATGAGGCTTCGGTGCAATGCCCTCCGCGGGCTCATCGTCTGTATAGAATATTCCCATCGGCTCTTCATCGTGGCCCAGAGCTTCGAGAAACGACATCATTCTACGATCGTTTTCCCTCTTCATCGATCCTCCATGTACCCCGGCAAGGAGCCGGGCGCCGAGGCAGAGAGCGCTCGTGCGCGGTACGCACGGCCGTGGATATCACGTGTACCGGAAGGATATCAGAATGAATCGGCGTTGGTAAGCCCCGAGCAGGGAGGGAATGATTCTCCAGTGACGTGCCGTCTTTCCGGGCATTGCGTTCCGGTCGAGCCGGCTGACATCCATGAACGCGAATGCGGACGTCACCGTGACCGGTCGGTGTCAGGAGGCCTTCATGACATGTTCGGTGTACGCGCCTTGAACCAGTTTGCCGCCCTGGCTTATGGCCCAGTCAAAGATTTCACTTTCACTGATCTGCACCTTCGAGCCCTTCCGGAGGTCTTTGCGGAGCACCGGCGAGTTCGCCACGTAGCCCACGATCGAACTGCCCTTCCATGAATCAAGGGAGACCCACATCCATTCGTAATCACCGCCACGCGCCTCGAATCCCA
>JARRRG010000594.1:0-2768 GCA_037380965.1 Deltaproteobacteria bacterium | reverse complement strand
GTCTTACCTCTCGATCGCGGAATGCACTGAGAGCCTGGCACGGGGGTTTTCCCTGTCCCCTGACGATTCACCGTCTGCGCCGGTGGCTCCCCCGACCCTCCTCCAGTGCCGCCCCGAACAATCATCGCAGGCAGGATAACTTCGCGGACCGCGTGACGGGCGTCAAGATACATGCGACGCCGACACATGGCTTGCCGCCTTTGATTAACCGAGTACGATAGCTGATCACCCATGCCAAGTCAATGAAATCGCGGACCGAAGGAGGCTTGCCCACCGCTGTCGATTGAAATTCCACGAGTTCGAAGCACGTCGCCGAAGGGGCCGGATCTTTTCTCCGGAGTGTGCGTGTGCTAGGGTGGTAGGGAGAAGTGAAGAGGAGGCCGCTACTATTCAGCCCCGTATGAGAGCCTCACAGGCGTCTGATCGATTTTCCACGACCTTTGAGCAAGCCGTGCGGTTTCTGGCGCAATCCACGGAAGAGGGGGGAGTGTACGGTCTGGCGGGCTC
The DNA here is from genome assembly GCA_037380965.1 of Deltaproteobacteria bacterium. GTDB lineage: Bacteria > Desulfobacterota > Desulfomonilia > Desulfomonilales > Desulfomonilaceae > JARRRG01. The sequence goes on along the minus strand of JARRRG010000594.1, from coordinate 2,261 downwards.
CGGTCAGGCATTCCTGCTGTCAGCAGCGATACGACAGGGAGCACGGACCGTGGTCCTCGTACTGCCTGATGGGGAGGCCGCGTCGGTCAGTTCAGCGGATGTTCGCTTCTACCTTGGATCAGGGCGCACTTCCTCTCATCCACTCCTCGACGAAGTGCTGCTCTACCCTTCTTCGGACGCGCTTCCCTACTCCTTTGCCGGCTTCGAGACAGAGGTGAGCGTGGGCCGCATGGCCGCACTTTACCGGCTTGCCGAAGGCACATCTCCCCGACTGTTTGCGGTGGGGCTGGATGCTCTGCTGCGCAAAGTTATTGCGCGGGAGGCAGTAAGGCAGAACAGCTTCTCTCTGAGTATCGGTCAGGAGTTGGATCGGTCAAACCTCTTGGAACGTCTGGTAGAGGCCGGGTACAGCCGTGCGCCCCTGGTGGAGGATGCGGGGGATTTTTCCGTCCGCGGGTTCATTATAGACGTGTACCCCGCCCTGTACCCCTACCCTGTCCGAATTGAGCAGATGGGCGACCAGATCGAATCGATCCGGTTCTTCGACCCGTCCAATCAGCGATCGAGGGAGGAACTGCCCGAGGTTCAGATCGGGCCCGTCCAGATGCTGCTCTCGAGCGAGCAATCACGTGAGCGCGGCATAGAACGATTGGTGCAAACATGTGAAGAGCGGGCCGTCGAGAAACGAGTCAGACAACGGCTGGTCCAGGACTTCCATCATAGAGTTCGTTTTCCCGGTGCGGAATGCTACCTCCCCTATTTCGCGTCTCCTTTGGAATCCCTTCTCGACTACCTCCCGCGAGAATCAATGCTCGTTTTGCCGGACCCGGACACACTCGTCAGGTCCCTTGACGACGTCGAAGAGGAGGTGTTTCGGAGCTGGGAATCCGCGGTCTCCGAAGGGCTTCCGGTTCCGAAGCCCGATCAGCTTTACCTGACCAGAGACGACCTGTTCCAGCGGATCAAGAAATTTCGTACGGTGAGGATGTCTCCGCTCGAGATCGAAGAGAGAGGCCGGAAGAGTATTCGAATTACGTGCCGATCCAACGGGGAGATCAGGCCGAACCTCCTCAGGCCCGCATCGTACGACGGCGGCATGGCTGCCCTGGTGAAACGTCTCCAAGGATGGCGGGACGACGGCAATGAAGTCTTCCTCGTAAGTCACACTCGAGGACAGGCCGATCGCCTCCTCCACCTGCTCGAGCCTTACGATCTGAATATCGATTTCAGAGGAGAAGGCTTCGAGCCCTCCAATCTGGACAGCGAACCCGTTCCCGGGTTGCGTCTTTATGTTGGAGAGCTCTCGGCCGGGTTTCGGATGGAGGAAGCCCGGCGAATCGTGCTGACCGAAGAAGAGATCTTTGGCTCCCGGGTCCGAACCGCGTCACGAAGGCGAGCACGCGGGACCCTGGTCTCTTCGTTGACCGACCTGGCCGAAGGAGACCCGGTAGTCCACGAGGACTACGGCATCGGGCTCTTTCGAGGACTCGCCAAAAAGGAGTTCGACGGTATCCCCGGTGAGGTCATGGTGATCGAGTACGCGGGCGGCGACCTCCTCTATCATCCTGTCGAGCGTCTCCAGGTAATCCAAAAGTTTGTCTCCGGTTCCGAGGCCGCGCCCAGGATTGACCGTTTAGGCGGAAAGGGTTGGGTCAAGACCAAGGCCAAGGTAAAGAAATCCATTGTCGAAATGGCTCGCGAGCTCCTCAGAATATACGCGAAACGGCGGGTGGCCCTTCGATCTCGATATTCGCCGGTCGATGAAAACTTTGCCGCGTTCGAGGCCGCGTTTGAATTCGAAGAAACCCCGGACCAGGCCGCGGCTATTGAAGACGTGATGGTGGGCATGGATTCGGACAGCCCAATGGACCGTCTCGTCTGCGGCGATGTCGGATACGGCAAAACCGAGGTCGCGCTGCGCGCGGCATTCCGCGCGGTGATGGACGGGAAGCAGGTGGCCATCCTGGTTCCGACGACCGTCCTTGCCCAGCAGCACTATGACACCTTTGTCCGCCGGTTGAGCCGTTACCCTGTCAATGTAGACGTGCTGTCCCGTTTCCGAACGCGCATGGAACAGAAAGAAGTTCTCGAACGAGTCGCGCAGGGGAAAGTGGATATTGTCGTCGGTACGCATCGCCTGCTGCAAAAAGACGTGGCTTTTAGCGATCTCGGGCTCCTGGTGGTGGATGAAGAGCACCGTTTCGGCGTCGCGCACAAGGAAAAGATCAAGAAATACAAAGCACACGTCGACATCCTTACCC
>JARRRG010000593.1:0-5822 GCA_037380965.1 Deltaproteobacteria bacterium | reverse complement strand
GATCAAGAAGGTCAGGAGTATCGCGCCGGTTGCGTCGAAGGAGTAGAGGCCCTTCACAGCGAAGTAAATGACAACCGCGATCAGAGAGGCAGGGAGAGCAACAGCCATGGAAAAGAAGAGGATGACTCTCAGCAGCGTCCACACGGAAGGCTTGCGGGTTTCCAAACAAGGATGCACGGTTGATCTCCGCCAGGTCACGTTGCCACAAACCGCTGCGCACATATCACATCCATGATTTCCTCGCAATCGTTACTTGTCTCAAGAGCCGCTTCAGGTTTCTTGCCAATCCGTGGTCGAACCCGAGGCCTTGCACGCGGCTCACAAAAAAACGGCCTTGATTTCAGCAGCTTTTTCGCGGAATATGTGTCTTCTGTAATCAATAATTGCGGTGCGTAAAGATCCAACTAAGTCAATGACGATCCGGACGGACAACCCCCGTTGACATGCTCGCGAGCTGAGCAGGGGGGGCGGACCGGTTGACGTCGGCTCAGGCATGGAGGGTGAGTAGCTCGCGGGCACAATCGGCACAGTGAGGATGACAATGTCATGACACGCTCCAGGACCGCGTGCAAAGGTTCTTTGCGGAAATGAACAGCGACGCTTGATGAGGGGAAATGGACAAGCTGATTATCAATGCTGCGCTAACCGGGATCGTTCCGCTCAAGAGTGACAATTCCAATCTTCCCGTTTCGCCGGAAGAAATCGTGCAGGACGCTTGTCGTTGCCGGGATGCGGGAGCGAGCATTGTGCACATTCACGCTCGGGACCGCGACCAGCAGCCCACGTTCAGGAAGGACGTTTATTATGAGATCATGGCCGGCATTCGGGGGGAATGCCCCGATCTGCTGATTTCCGGCTCCACAAGCGGTCGGGTCCACAAGGAGCTCTGGCAGCGAACAGAGGTTTTGCGGCCGGGGCCGGGGATCAAACCGGATTTAGCCTCGCTAACCCTGGGGTCAATGAACTTTCGGGATGCCGCGTCGGTTAACACGCCTGAAATGATTCAGGCTCTGGCAAGAACTATGAAAGAGCTGGGAATCGTACCCGAGCTGGAACTCTTTGAAATCGGTATGGCCGAGTATGCCCGATTCCTCAGCGACAAAGGGATACTGGAAGGATCGTGCTACGGCAATATCATGCTCGGATCTCTGGGCACGATGGGTGCGACGCCTTCCAACCTCACGGCTTTTGTCAAGGCCCTCCCGGATAACATGGTCTGGTCCGCGGGGGGGCTGGGCAGATTCCAATTCTCCGTGAATGCTATGGCGGTTACCATGGGTGGACACGTCCGGGTGGGATTGGAGGACAGCCTCTTCTTCGATACGGACAAAACCCGGCCCGCGTCGAACCCCGGTCTGGTTGACCGAATCGTAACGTTGGCCAGGGCGGCTGGCCGCGAAATCGCATCACCGGATGAGGCGAGACAGATCATCGGCATTCCCCGGTCAGGAGAGAAAGGCGGGCAAGCTCCTCCGGCTCGCCAGAAGCTTGCACCTTTATCACGGCAGCCCTGAACTTCGACGTGCCGATTCTGCCGGCGCATGGGTACTCTGAGATCAAGAACGTGCGAAAATTGCCCGCGGGTCCACCATGGTGAGGATTGGAAGACAACACTGCCCGAACAGTACCGGTCAGCAGGAGAATTTCCGAGGCCGGATGTAATCCCCCTTGAAAATGCTGCACCGCGGCTATTTCGTCGCATCACGTGGATGGAGCGAGAGCATCGGTTCAATGGTGAGAGAAACGCTGGAATTGATAAGAACGCTCTCCTATGCCAGATTCTCCGAGTCTCGAATGGAGGCCGTGCGAAAAAAGAAGCTGCGCGCGGTCATACGAAACGCCTATAGTGAGGTCCCCTATTATCGTTCTCTGCTTCAATCCGCTGGAGTACGTCCCGACGACATTCGGAGCGTGGAAGATCTGAGACACATCCCGATATCCTCCAAAGAAGATCTCCGATCCGCCGGGTGCGACCGTCTCCTCTCACGATGGGTCAAGCAAGCTTCCTGCCGTAAGAGAACGACGAGCGGCTCCTCAGGCCGGCGATTCACCGTCCTCATTTCAAAAGAAGAAGAGTGTGTTCTCTCTGCCCTTCATGCCGCCTCCCTCATGTCCGTGGGATATTCGCCCCGCGATCGTCTGGCCATATTCGGGCCTCAATGGGCACTTCCGAACCGGTTGTACACACGTCTGGGACTGTATCAACGGGAGGTGATTCCCCTGTCTCTTCCCATGGACGCGAGAGTGCAAAGGCTGTCGGCAATTCAACCCACCGTGCTCTGGACCTGGCCTTCGGTGTTGAGATCACTCATCCAAATGCTTGACAGGCCCTTGAGAGAGATCGCGAATCCCAGAATCCTCGTGAGTGGGGCCGAGGTGCTCGACGAGGTGCTCAAGAAAAGGATAAAAAAGGAAGTGGATGCCGAGCTGTTCAACTTCTACGGAGCAATAGAATTCGGCCGCTTAGCGTGGGAATGCCCTTCACATGAGGGACTCCACGTGAATGCCGGACACTTCATCATCGAATGCCTTGACGGCGACCGGCCGGTCGAGCCAGGCAAGTTTGGTTCTGTCGTCATTACGAGCCTCTACGCGTATGCGATGCCATTCATCCGTTACCGCCTGGGTGACCAATGCGCATTGTTGGAGAAGAAGTGCTCCTGCGGCAACCTATTGCCTCTCATGGACCATCCCAGGGGACGTTCGGACGACATGGTGAGATTACCGGGTGGGCGGGTTCTATCTCCGATGCGGTTTCACCAGATCTTGAGCGAATGCGAGGCGGTTGACCAATGGCGGGTCATTCAGAAACAACTGGACTCGTTCGTGCTTGAACTCGTACTCGCGAAAGATCCTGGCAGCGACGGGCTTGAGCACATTCGATCTCAGTTCCTCGAATATTTCGACGAGCCGGTTCGTCTTGAGGTTGCCGTGAGAGAATACCTTGAGGAGGACTCCGCCAAATTCCGAACGTTTATTTCGGAGGTTCCCCATCCGGAGTGATTATTGCCCGCCAGGTATGACAATCACCGGTCCCGGATACTTCCGACCGGCATCCCTGCGCGGGCAAGCCCGGTTTCAAAGGGTCACCATTGACAAGGTCACCGCGGAAGAATCTAATGGTCTACGGTCGTTTCTCTGATGCAGATGAGCAAGCCCGGCTTCACAGGGTCACCATTGACGAGGTCACCGCGGAAGAGTCTGACGGTCTACGGTCGTTTCTCCGATGTAGATCCCAGGGATCTTCTCATGTGGCCCTATGGGAACGGAGCAGCCTCCATGGTATTCACGCTGACGAAGTCATGGCCCCGGGAGCGAGCTCGAGGCGTCATACGACAGCGTATGTCAGGAAGGATTTGAGGGGGACATCGGATGAATGGGGCGATTAAGCAAGTACTTATTCTTGGCACGGGCAAATTCGCAGAAGAGCTTGCCGACCTGGTCTCAGACATACCAGACATGAGAGTGGCCGCGTTCATAGAGCACAGCGACCCCGGGCGCTGCAAAGAAAAACTGGTCGGCCTTCCCGTCCTCTGGATCGAGACCGTGAAAGAGCTCGCGAGCACACATTTTGCGGTGAGCGCTCCATACAAAAGGTCGAGTCCTATGGGATTCCCTTCACCTCCGTGATTCACCCTTCCGCGAGGATCTCGTCCACCAGTTCAGTAGGTGAAGGCACAATACTCAGCGTCAACACGGTGGTAGCTTCTTACACGCAGGTAGGACGACACGTTCGGGTGAATCGAGGGGCGTTAATCGGGCATCACAATCACATCGAGGACCATGTCACTATTGGACCGGGAGCGGCTATAGCGTCTTCCTGCCGGATCGGCGAGGGTACCTATATCGGCATAGGAGCCAAGGTTCGAGATGGCATATCCATTGGCCCACATGCCCTGGCGGGAGCCGGCGCGGTCATTATCCGCGATATCCCCGGCAAGGTAAGGGTGGTAGGTGTGCCGGCACGAATCGCTAAGGAACATATCAGCGAGCACTGAGCCGCTCTGCCATCGTTGGAGAAGGCATATTGTGTCCTATCACCGCATGAGGAGGACCAATTGCCGCTGTCTGCTGCCGGCAAACTCTCGTTGACGCGTTGAGTGGAGTCCTCCCGTGAGGTGCACGAATGCTGCCTCGCTCTGCCGGGGATCAAGGGGAACCGCAGGTAGGCGAAGGGTGCATGCACGCGTTCAGATGAATATCTTTTCAGAAAAAGCCTTGAGCGAGCTCGCACGGCCAATTGGCCGCCTTCGATGAGAGACTCGGCGAGACTCAAGAAAATTAATAAAACATTGCAGGGAGATACAAATGTTATCGAAAATGGTGTTGGCAATCCCGCTCGCGCTGCTTCTCTTCGCCGGTATGCACCACGTTGACGGGGACGGGCAAAACTCGTCCACCGCGATGATTGCGCACGCGCAGGGCCTCGATATTACGGTGTGCGAGGATGACTGTCGATTTCGGTACAATATCAAGATGGATCGATGCGGCAATCCAATTCTACCCACGGATACGCCCAGGCGGATCGGGTACGAGAAGTGTCTGGCCGAATGTCAGCGACGATCCACGGGTGGTGACGACAACCCGTAACGGAGCCCGAACGCGCAGGGCCTCAAAACGGCTAAGTCCGCGCATGAGCCGATCGATTCCCGTTCAAATCAACAGCTTGACAACGAAAATTTCTAAGCCTTAACCTATCAGTGAACCATCACGCGTCGTCCTTCCGGTTGGATGCTTCAACATCCCGCACAGAGGGGGGCCGTCATGAGCACCCAAAGAGTTAAGAGAAAGCTGGCAGCGGTCGTTCACGCGGACGTGAAAGGTTACAGTGCCCTGATGGGCAGAGACGAAGCCGGGACCGTGCGTTTATTGGGGGCTTACAGGGACGTATTGAGGGGCCTCATAGCATTGCACGGGGGGCGGTTGGTCGATACGGCCGGCGACGGTTTCCTTTGCGAGTTCCCAAGCGCGGTCAATGCCGTCGAGTTCGCGGTGGAATTCCAGCAAGAGATTGGCGTAAAGAACGCGGACCTCCCTGAAGGCCAACGCATGGAATTTCGCATAGGGATCAACGTCGGCGACGTGATTGAGGAAGACGGGGGGATTTACGGCGACGGGGTGAACATCGCGGCACGACTGGAAGGCCTGGCTGAGGCGGGCGGGATCTGCATATCCGGCACGGTGTACGACCAGATAAAGAATAAGATGGATCTCGGCTTCCATTCCCTGGGTGAGCAGACGGTCAAGAATATCGTGCATCCGATTCGCGCGTTCAAGATTCGCACCGGCCCGGACTCGGGAGAAGAGGCCCAGGATACAACGCCGTCCAAAAAAACCGGAGAGAGCCATGCTGCGCTCTACCTCATTATAGGGTTGGGCCTGCTGGTGCTGGCCGTGGGAATCGGTGTCTGGCTCAAGTACAGCGCGCCCGGACCGAAAGTACTGGAGCCCGTTGCTCCACCGAGCTCACAGGGAACAGGTCTCTCCGAGGCTGAAGTGGGCGCCGGAGTCCGAGGCGGTAATGGGTCGGGTACGATCAGACGCGCCGCGGAGCTGATGCTTCGTGATACCAAGGAAGCCAACCTCGAGGCCAGACGGTTGCTCGAAAAAGAGATTCAGCTTCACCCGAGGTCTGCAAGGGCTTTCAGGATGCTGGGATTGACGTACGTGAAAGAAGCACGACGTGGATGGGGACAAGACCCTCGCGAATGCATGAGAAAAGCACGACAATTCAGGAACAAAGCCATGAGGCTGATGCGTATGCACGGACGGGACGCTGTCACAAACGGGAAATAGGCGTACGCGGAGACAGATCCATGTCG